>VBII01000301.1 GCA_005887735.1 Chloroflexota bacterium | reverse complement strand
AGGTTCTCGAGTCCCTCTACCGCACGATGCGGGCCTGGCCTCTCCTTGGCCCTGTAGAAGAACTGCGCCACCTTGCGACTCAGGATGTCCGTGACCAGGGACGACTTGCCTGAGCCACTCACCCCCGATACCGAGACGAAACAGCCGAGCGGAATCGCGACGTCTATGTCCTTCAGGTTGTTCGCCTGCGCGCCGCGGACCACGAGCTTCTTGCCGCTGCCCTTTCGCCGCTGCGGCGGCATCGGGATCATTCGGTCGCCGCGCAGGTAGGCCGCGGTGATCGAGTTCTGATCGCGCAGCACCTCCTCGACAGGCCCTGCCGCGATGATCTCGCCTCCGTGCTCGCCCGCGGCCGGCCCGATGTCGACCATGTAGTCCGCCGATCGGATCGTCTCCTCGTCGTGCTCGACGACGATCAGCGTGTTGCCGAGGTCGCGCAGGCTGAGCAGGGTGTTGATGAGGCGTCTGTTGTCACGCTGATGCAGGCCGATCGACGGCTCGTCGAGGATGTACAGGACGCCCATCAGCTTGGAGCCGATCTGAGTGGCGAGCCGGATGCGCTGTGACTCGCCGCCGCTGAGTGTGTTGGCGGGCCGCTCGATGGTCAGGTAGTCCAGCCCGACGTCGATCATGAACTGCAGCCGCTCGCGTATCTCCTTCAAGATGCCGCGGGCGATCAGCTGCTCGCGTTCGGTCAGGTCGAGCTTGTCGAAGAAACCGATCGCCGTGCTCACGGACAGCTCCGCGACCTCCGCGATGTTGCGCTTCGATACGGTGACGGCGAGGGACTCCGGCTTCAACCGCCGGCCCTTGCACGCCGGGCACGGCTTGTCCGACATGTACCGCTCGAGCTCCGCCTTCAGGTACTCGGACTGCGTCTCCTCGTAGCGGCGCTGCAGGTTGGCGATGACGCCCTCGAAGGGCGCCTCATACCAGCGGGAGTGGCCGTACTGGTTCTTGTAACCGAAACGGATCTTCTTCTCGGCTGTCCCGTTCAACAAGACGTCGCGCTGCTGCTTTTGAAGCTTCGACCATGGCTTGTCCATGTCGATGCCGAAGTACTTGCTGACCGATTCCAGCAGCTCCGGGTAGAAGAACTGAGACTTGCTCCACGCCGCGATGGCGCCTTCGCGCAGGGACTGTGAAGGATCTGGGACCACCAGGTCGCCGTCGACGACCAGCTGCGAACCAAGTCCGGTGCAAACCGGGCACGCGCCATGCGGGTTGTTGAAGGAGAAGTTCCGGGGTTCAGGCTCGGGCACGCTTGTGCCGTCGTAAGGACACGCGTAGTCCTGCGACATCTGAAGCTCTTCGCCCTTACCGTCGACCGGGGCGATGATCACCGCCCCGCCACCCAACCTCGCGGCGGTCTCGACCGAGTCGACCAGGCGCGTGCGCTGGTCAGGCCCGACGACGATGCGGTCGACCACCACCTGGATGTCGTGCTTCTTGTTCTTGTCCATCGGGATCGGCTCGCCGATCTCGTAGAGACTTCCATCGACGCGAACCCGCACGAACCCGGACTTGCGGACGTCGTCGATCAGGGACCGGTACTCACCCTTGCGGCCCTTGACCACAGGACCCAGGACCATCACGCGCGTCCCCTTCGGCAGCTTCTCGACGTGGTCCGCCATCTGCTCGACGGTCTGCCGGCGCACCTCGCGCCCGCACACGGGGCAGTGCGGATGCCCGACCCGCGCGTACAGCAACCTCAGGTAGTCATAGACCTCGGTGACCGTGCCGACCGTCGAGCGCGGGTTCTTCGAGGTGCCCTTCTGGTCGATCGAGATCGCGGGTGAAAGGCCCTCGATGATGTCCACGTCGGGCTTCTCCATCTGACCGAGGAACTGCCTCGCGTAGGACGAAAGAGACTCGACGTAGCGCCGCTGGCCCTCCGCGTAGATCGTGTCGAAGGCGAGCGACGATTTGCCGGAACCCGAAAGCCCGGTGAAGACGACGAGCTTGTCCCGCGGGATGGAGAGAGTGACGTTCTTGAGGTTGTGCTCGCGCGCCCCGCGGATCGTGATCTGGTCAGTCGGCATCGGAACCTTCGGTTATCCCCTTTTCTCTCGTGATCGCAAACGTGCCGCTGGCCGTCGCCACCAGGCGCCCGCCTGGGCCTTCCACCCTGCACTCCGTAACGGCGGTCCGCCGCCCGGCGTGGACCACGTGGCCCACCGCGAGGAGCTTCTCGCCGACCTTCGCCGCCGAGATGAAGTTCAGCTTGAGGTCGAAGCTCATCGCGCGCGAGACGCCTGGCACCAGCGTGCGAAGGCTGCGGCCCATGGCCGAGTCGGCCAGTGCTGTGATCATGCCACCGTGGACGAAACCGCTGTGATTGGCCATGTCCTGGGTCGGGGTCATCTCGACGGTGGCGCTGCCCTCGCCAGTCTCGACCAGGTTGAGACCGAGCCAGCGCCAGGCCGGCGACTGAACCTGGGTCTCACTGCTACTCACGGCCCTGTCCTTCCGGCACCGGCATGCAGGTCGACGAGGCCCGCGCGATCAGGCGGCCTGCCTCGTCGAACACGTCCGCCTCGCTGAAGAGCAGGGTCTGGCGCATGTCGATGACCCGGCCGACGGCGCGTAGGCGCCCTTCGACCGCGGGCCGTATGAAGTTGATCTTCAGCTCGATCGTCGTGTTCCACATCCCGTCCTGCTGAAGCGTCGCGAGGGACATCCCCATCGCCGCATCCGCGATCTGCGTGATCACTCCACCCTGGACGACTCCGCCTCCGTGGCGGTGCTGCGGGCCGGCCACCAGCTCGAGGACCACCCGGCCCGGCTCGGCCTCGCTGATCGTGGCGCCGAGGGTCTCCATCCACCCCGCCGGGGCCGCTTCGAGCAGGGCTCGGGCACGCCCCTCATTGGCAAATTGAACATGTTCGTTTTCTCTTGACATTCGGATTGGGTTCATCTAGGCTCTGAATTGAACATGTTCAACTTAATTCCAACTGGGGTGATAAACATGGATCTCCGCTTGACCGATTACCTGATCTACATCGCCGCCAGCAGCGCCCTGACGGTCTGGGTGGGCCGCACCCTCTTCCGCAACGGCCGCCCGTTCCTCATCTCCGTGTTCAAGGAAGACGGCCTGGCCGACTCCGTCAACACCCTCCTGGTCGTGGGCTTCTACCTGATCAACTTCGGCGCGGTCGCGCTTCTGATCAACGCCGGGGGCGCGCCCCACTCGGTGCCTGACATGCTCCAGGAGACGGTGACGCGTCTTGGCGTGGCCCTCCTGGTGCTCGGGGCGATGCACTTCTTCAACCTGCTCGTGTTCCACATCATCCGGCGCCCGCTCCGCCAGAAACCGCCTCTGCCGCTCAACTACAACCCTTACCAGCCGATCCCGGGAGCCTAGGTCCGCAAGTTGGCGATCGAAGCTCCTAAGACCCGACGCGGCGAGACCTCGAGGGCGGTCATCTTGAGCGCCGCCCTCGACCTGTTCCAGGAGCGCGGCTACGAGGAGACCACCATGCGCGCCATCGCCGAGCGCGCCGGCGTGTCGCTCGGCAGCTCCTACCACTACTTCCCTTCCAAGGAGCACCTTGTGCTCGAGTTCTACCGCCACACCCACGAGTTGCACAGCGCTGCGATCGGGCCCCTGCTTGCTCGCGAGAAAGACCTTGCCGCGCGCCTGCGCGGCACCATGCGCTCGGTCGTGGTCACCTGCGAGCCTTTCCACGCCGTCGCGGGATCGATCTTCAGCACCGTGGCCAACCCCTCGAGCCCGCTCAACCCTTTCGGCGCCGCCGCCAAACCGCTGCGCGACGAGGTGGTCGCCCTTTACGCCGGGGTGGTGCGCGGCTCGGACGCGCGGATTCCGGCCGACATCGCCGAGATGCTCCCCCTCACCCTCTGGCTCTATCAGATGGGCATCCTCTACTTCTGGATCTTCGACCGCTCGCCGGGGCGGCTGCGCACGCTCGAGGTGATCGACGAGACGACCGAGCTCATCGTGCGGTTGATCAGCCTGGCGAACCTTCCTGTCCTTCGCGGGTCGCGCAAGCGAGTGCTCGGTCTGATGAGAAGCATCGTCGAGCCTGCCAATCTCCAGTTGCGAACCGTGGTCTTCTGCTTCGGCGCCGCAGCGATCGCCATCGCCACCTGGCCATCGTCTTCCTTCTCATCAGATATGGCCTCGCCGGAGAGCCGTCTCCGCAGCAGGATGATCTTGTCGCGCACGCGAGCCGCATCCTCGAACTGCAGCTCCTTCGAGAGCCGGCGCATCTCCTTCTCGAGGTCGCGCACGATCGCGAGCAGGTCCTCTCGCGGCACGCCCGCGCCGGCCATGATCTCGATCGCGTCCGCCTGGAGGTCGTTCTCGTTGATCTCGAGGGCGTAGATGGCCTTCTTCACGCTCTCGGGCGTGATCCCGTGTTCCGCGTTGTACGTGGTCTGCTTCGCGCGCCGGCGATCGGTTTCGTCCAACGCCTGGCGCATCGACTCGGTGATCGAGTCGGCGTACATCACGACGTGCCCTTC
>VBII01000006.1 GCA_005887735.1 Chloroflexota bacterium | reverse complement strand
CTGACGCTCCGGTTCTCGTGTACCCGGATGATCGCCTCAGCGAGGAGGGGTGCCACCGACAGCACCTTCAGCGGTGACCCCGTCTTTTCCGCCGGGATTGGCACCGTATCGGTCACGATCACCTCTTCCACGTCAGCGCTCTTGAGTTTCTCCAACGCGTCACCGCTCAACACGGGGTGCGTCGCCGCGATTAGCACCCGGTTGGCGCCCTGCTTGCGCAGCGCCACGGCCAGCTTGGACACGGTGCCGCCGGTCGTGATGATGTCCTCCACCACGACGCAGTCCCGTCCTTTGACGTCACCTGAGATCGCGATCACCTCCACCGATTGCTCGTCATCCCGCCTCTTGTAACCGAACGCGATCGGCGCGCCCAGGTCGCTGGCGACCGCTTCGGCGCGGCGCCCGCCGCCCGCGTCGGGCGCGACGATGGTGAGGCGCTTCAGGTCGAGCTGCTTGAGGTATTCGGCGAAGATTCGGTGGGGCGAGAGATGGTCGGTCGGGACGTCGAAGAAGCCCTCGATGGCTTCGGCGTGGAGGTCGAAGAGGAGCAGGCGGTCGGCCCCCGCGAGGGTGATGAAGTTCGCCACCAGCTTGGCCGAGATCGGCTCCCGCGGCTGCGTCTTGCGCTCCTTGCGCGCGTAGCCGTAGTAGGGGACGACAGCGGTCACCCGGCCGGCCGAGGCGCGGCGCAGCGCGTCGAGGATGATGAACAGCTCCATCAGGTGCTCGTTGACCGGCGGGCTGGTGGGCTGGATGACGAACACGTCGTGGCCGCGCATCGAGTCCTCGATCTTGACGTTGATCTCGCCGTCCGGGAAGTGGCGCAGGCGGGGATCGGTGAGCTGGACGTCAAGGATCTCGGCGATCCGGCCGGCGAGCTTCGGGTTGGCGCTGCCCGAGATCAGCTTCAGCTCGCCCCACGGCGAAGCGTCAGTCCCGGTGTACTCGACCGCGGTCTGCAGCCTCCCTATCAAGCTTTCCTCCGTACCACCCTAGCTGGAACTCCCACGGCTGTCGCGCCGTCGGGAACGTCCTTGGTCACCACGGACGACCAGCATCGTATCCACGCCGATGAACGCGCCGTCGCCGATCTCGGTCCGGTTCTTGTTGGTCCCATCGAAATTGGCCGTAATCGTACCGGCGCCGATGTTGGCGTCCATGCCGAGGTCGGTGTCGCCGAGGTAGGACACGTGGGGAACAGCGCTGCCCCTGCCCACCTTCGTGCGCACCAGCTCGGTGAAGCTGCCGATGTGTACGTCCTCAGCGATCTCGGTGCCGGGTCTCAGCTTGGCGAAGGGACCGCAGTCCGAGCGGTCGCCGATCTTCGCGTCCTCTATATAGACATGCGGGCCGATGCGGCATTCCGAACCGATGTGCGTGTCGCCCTTCAGGACCGTGAAGGGTTCGATCACGGTGTCCACTCCGATCGTGACGCCGACGTCGACGAAGGTGCTGTCGGGGTCGACGATGGTCACGCCGCCGAGCATGCATTGCTCGAGGACGCGGCGGCGGAGGATGCCGGTTGCCCGCGCGAGCCGCACCCGGTCCTTGATGCCCATCGCCTCGTCGGGGTCGTCCAGCATGACCACGGTCACCGGCTTCAAGTGCAGGAACACGTCGGTCAGGTAGAACTCGCCCGCCTTGTTGTCGTCTTTGATCTTTTCCAGCTCTTCGACCAGCCGGCTGCCGTCGAAGCAGTAGACGCCGACGTTGAACTCGTGGATCTCGTTTCGCTGTTCCGGCGTTGCGTCCTTGCGCTCGACGATTCGGTCCAGGGCGCCGTCGCGCGAGCGGACGATCCGGCCGTCGTCTCGGGTTGGGTCCTCGACGCTCGCGATGGTCGCCGGCGCGCTGTTTTCCTGGTGCGCGTGGAGGACTTTGAGGATGCTGGCCGCGGTGAGCAGCGGCGAGTCGCCGTTGACGACCAGCACCTGGCGCCCGCGCAGCTCTCCCGCCGGGATCTGCTGCAGGGCGTGCGCGGTGCCACGGGGGTCTCGCTGATAGGCCACTTTTACGGGGCCACGCCCCTCTCCCCGACCCTGCGGGACAAGCCCGTTAAGGACGCGCTTCCCGCGCCGGTTGATCGCTCCCCTGTGGGGAGAGGGAGAAAGGTGTCCCCTGTGGGGAGAGGGAGAAAGGTGCGCCGCCACGTCCGCGTGGTGCGGATTGGCAATGACCGTAACGTCCTTCACGCCGGCCTCGTTGACCGCCTCGAGCACCCAATCGATCATGGGGCGCCCACAGATTGGATGGAGGACCTTCGGAATCCGGGACCGCATTCGGGTACCGTGGCCGGCGGCGAGTATGACCGCAGTCAGGGTTGGGCTCAGATCAAGCCGATTATGCCAGTTCGCCGCTGTGCTTCTGGTCGCGAGCGCGTGCGCGGGGTCGCCGGTGGCGGTGTCGACGTCGCCCTCGGGAAAGGGGGACGTACCCCCGGCTGCGTCCGTCTCGCCCAGCCCTGTCGGGGCCAAAGGCGGTTCGCCGCCGCCCATCCCGGGCGTGCCGGCGCCCAGCGCGGGCTGCGTCGCCAAGCCGGCCGGCGGCCCGATGGCCCTGGTCGGCCAGGCCGTCTATGACGTGACTGATCCGGTCCGTCCCAGGCTGCTCTGCCAGGTCAGCAACACCGCCACGCACCTCTACACGGGCGACACGTTCCAGTACATCCGGCGCTCCGGCGACACGGGCACCGAGGTGGTGCTGCACTCGATGGGCAGCGGCAACGAGAGCGTGGTCGCCGGCTGGCCGATCAAGCTGCTCGAAACGCCATTCGGCAGAGTCGGCGCCTGGACGCCGGACGGCAACACCGCGGCCACGGCGGTCGCGGCAACGGACAGCGCGGGCAACCAGATGATCCAGATCTGGCTCTTCTCCCAACCGACCACGAAGATGCTTTATCAATTCTTCCAACCGCTGA
>VBII01000300.1 GCA_005887735.1 Chloroflexota bacterium | reverse complement strand
AAAGAAAACTGACCGACAGGGCCGCATCAGCCAGGTGATCGGGGCCGTGGTTGACGTCGAGTTCGACGCGGGCGCCCAGCCCGAGCTGTTCGAGGCGCTCGAGGTCAAGACCGCCGACGGACGCAACGTCGTGCTCGAAGTCGCGTCAGACATCGGCGACAACGTCGTGCGCTGCATCGCCATGGACTCGACGGACGGAATTCGCCGCGGCGATCCGGTCCACGCCACTGGGTCGCCAATCTCGGTGCCGGTCGGCGTCGAGACGTTGGGCCGCATGTTCAACGTCATCGGCAACGCGATCGACGACGAGCCAACACCGGAGGGCACAACGCGTTGGCCCATCCACAGGCCGGCCCCGCCGCTGGCCGAGCAGCAGCCGAAGGTCGAGATCCTCGAGACGGGGATCAAGGTCGTCGATCTGATCTGCACCTTCGCCAAAGGTTCGAAGATCGGGTTGTTCGGCGGCGCCGGCACGGGCAAGACGGTGATCGTTCAGGAGCTCATCCGCAACATCGCCTATCAGCACAAGGGCCGTTCGGTGTTCGCCGGTGTGGGGGAGAGGACACGCGAGGGTAATGACATGTACGTGGAGATGCAGGATGCCGGCGTGCTGCCGCAGACGGCGCTGGTGTTCGGCCAGATGAATGAGCCTCCGGGCGCGCGTGCCCGTGTCGGGCTCACCGGCCTGACGATGGCCGAGTACTTCAGGGATGAAGAGGGCGCAGACGTGCTCCTCTTTGTCGACAACATCTTTCGCTACCTGCTGGCCGGCTCCGAGGTCTCCGCGCTGCTGGGCCGCATGCCGTCGGCCGTCGGCTACCAGCCGACGCTTGCCTCGGAGATGGGCGAGCTGCAGGAGCGGATCACGTCGACGCGCAAGGGCTCGATCACCTCGGTGCAGGCCGTGTACGTGCCTGCCGACGACTACACCGACCCTGCGATCCAGACCGTGTTCGCCCACCTCGGCGCCACCCTTCGTCTGGAGCGCTCGCTGGTCGAGATCGGCATCTATCCGGCGGTTGATCCCCTTGGGTCGACGAGCCGGTTCGTCGAGCCGTCAATCGTCGGTCAGGAGCACTACGACGCGGCGCAAGGGGTCAAAAAAACCATGCAGCGCTACAAGGACATGCAGGACATCATCGCGATCCTGGGCATGGAAGAGCTGTCAGAAGACGACAAGCAGACCGTCTCGCGAGCGCGCAAGGTGCAGCGGTTTCTCTCCCAACCGAACTTCGTCGCCCAGCGCTTTACCGGAAGAGAGGGCCGCTCCGTGTCCCGCGCCGACACCGTGCGCGGTTTCAAAGAGATCCTCGAAGGCAAGCACGACGACCTGCCGGAGCAGGCCTTCTACATGGTCGGAACCATCGAGGAAGCGCGGGAGCAGGGCGAAGCGATGAAGAAGCGCGAGGCGCGCTAGCCGAATGAAATATCCGCTCCGTGTGGTGAGCGTTGAGCGAAGCCTGTTCGAGGGCGATGTCGAGTTCATGATCGCCACCGGCGCGGAGGGTGAGCTCGGCGTCCTCGCGCGCCACGCCCCGCTGATGACCATCCTCAAGCCTGGCCCGCTGCGGATCCAGGAGACCTTCGGTGGGCCGGAGCAGGTGCTGTTCGTCGGCGGCGGATTTCTCGAGGTGCTGCCAGACCGCGTCACGGTCCTGGCCGACGTGGCCGAGCACGCCGAGGAGATCTCGATCGCGAGCGCCGAGGAGGCACGGCGTCGGGCCCAGGAAAGGCTCGCCGGGACGTTGACGTCCGCTGAGGAGACCGAGTTTCAGAACGCGCTCGCCATGGCCGAAGCTCGCCTCCGCCTGGCCCGTGCCCGTCGCGGCTAAGGTATAGGCCCTGATGGCAGGGCGCGACCGTGCGCTCCGGATCACCGGAGGCGTGCAGCTGGCGGGCAAGATCTGCGTCAGCGGCTCCAAGAACGCAGCGCTGCCGGAGATGGCCGCCGCCCTTCTGACCAGCGACCGGGTCACCCTGCACAACGTGCCCAGGGTGACGGACACGCGCGTGATGGCCGAGATCATCGAGGAGCTCGGCGGGCGTTGCGAGGGCGATGGGACCGTGTTGCTCAACACGGGCGCGGCCGTGCGCAGCGACGTGCCCGACCAGCTCGGCGGACGCATGCGAGCCACAATCGTGCTGCTCGGGGCGCTGCTGGGCCGGTTCGGCAAGGCCCGTGTCCCGCGACCGGGCGGCGACGACATCGGCGCGAGGCGGGTGGAGCAGCACCTGCGCGGCCTCCGGCAGATGGGCGCGCATATCAACGAGACGCAACACGAGATCGTCGCCACGGCCGAACGCCTGCATGGCGATCGCATCGTGTTCGACCTGCCCACGGTCACCGGCACGGAGAACATCCTGCTCGCCGCGGTAAAGGCAGAGGGCAGGACCGAGATCTTCAACGCCGCGCGCGAGCCGCACGTCCAGGACCTGTGCCGCCTGCTTATCGCGATGGGTGCGCAGATCGAGGGCGTCGGGACCGAGCGCCTCATCGTCGATGGCGCGGCCGAGCTGCGCGGCGCGGAGCACACCGTCATCGCGGACTACCTCGAAGCCGGAACGTACGCCATCGCGGTGGCGGCGGCCGGTGGCGATCTGCGCATCGAATGTAGCCGGCCCGAGGACCTGCCTGTGCTGCTGCTGAAGCTCGAGCAGGCCGGGGCTCAGGTCGAGGCGGGTGATGATTGGTTTCGCGTTGCGCGATCTCCCAGGTCGCCGATCAAGCCGATCGACATGTCGACATGGACGTTCCCGGGTTTTCCGACCGACTTGCAGGCGCAGTACATGGCGCTGATGACACAAGCCGAGGGCGAGAGCGTGATCTCTGAGTACGTGCACGAGAATCGTTTCCAGCACGTGCGCGAGCTGGCGAAGATGGGCGCGGGCGTCACAGTGGAAGGACGGCTGCATGCTGTCGTGCATGGCCCGTGCCGGCTGCGCGGCACGGAGGTGGCGATCCCTGACATCCGATCGGGCGCGGCGCTCGTCATCGCCGCGCTGTGTGGCGAGGGGGAGAGCTTGCTGCGCAACTCCTGGCACATCGAGCGGGGTTATGAGGACATGGTTGGCAAGCTGGCCTCGGTCGGCGCCCGGATCAAAAGCGTGAGCGTCGAGTCCGACTCGAGCGGATCAACCCACACGTACGAATAGGTTGTCGATCCTTTCCAAGAAGATCGGCATCGATCTCGGGACCTCGACGGTGCTCATCTACGTGAAAGGCGAAGGCATCGTCGTCAATGAGCCGTCGCTCGTCGCGCTCGGCAGGGACGGGACACGGATCCTGGCCGTCGGGCAGGAGGCCTTTGAGATGGTGGGCCGAGGCCCGGACTCGATCCAGGTCGTGCGGCCGATGCGAGAAGGCGTGATCGCCGATTTGGTCGTGACCGAAGGCATGCTCCACCACCTCATCGGCAAGGTCCAGGGTCGGCAGCGCCTGTTCAAGCCCGAGATCATGATCTGCGTGCCGTCGGGCGTCACTTCGGTGGAGCGGCGCGCCGTCACCGAGGCGGCCATCTCGGCGGGGGCGCGCCTGGCGTGGCTCATCGACGAGCCTCTTGCCGCAGCGATCGGAGCCGGCCTTCCGATCGCCGAGGCCAGGGGCAACGCGATCTGCGACATCGGCGGCGGCACCACCGAGATCGCGGTGATCTCGCTGTCCGGCATGGTGGTGGCGCATTCGATTCGGGTCGGGGGCAACCGCATCGACGATGCCATCGCCGGCTACCTGAAGCGGAAGCACAACCTGCTGGTCGATGAGCGCACTGTGGAGGAGGTGAAGGTGGCGGTCGGATCGGCGGTGTCGATGAAGCAGCCGCTGGTGACCGAGGTGCGCGGACCGGACATGGTCACAGGCCTGCCCACAAGCTTGCAGGTCACGTCCAATGACATCGTCGAGGCGATCCAGGAACCGCTGCGCCTGATCGTCGGCGCCGTTCGCGAAGTGTTGGAGGAGACCCCCCCTGAGCTGGCGGCGGACATCATCGACCGTGGGATCGTGCTCACGGGCGGTGGGGCGCGGCTGCGGGGCCTCGACCGCTATATCTCGATGCACACAGGCATCCGCGCGGTGGTGGCGGACGAGCCGCAGACTTCGGTGGTACGCGGTACCGGGCTCGCGCTGGAGAATTTCGAAGTTTTGAAGCGCAACCAGTCTTACCTTCGGTAGTTGGGGACGCGCAGCTCCCCGCCCGGCGGCGCTGCGGCCGACCTCCCCCGCAAGCGGGGAGGTGTAGGTCTACGGGTCGTTATCGACGGGTCTGGGCTGGAGAGGCCACGGGCCGGCGTCGGCGTTTACACGACACAGATCCTGCACGCGATGGCCGTCGACCGTCCGGACTGGCGATTGATCGTTTTCGGCCCGGCGGGCGGATTCGCGCATGTGCCCGAAGCGTCCTATCACCTGCTTCCGCGAACGCGGCTGATCGGACGCCACCTCCAGTGGCCCGCCGCGATGCGTCGCCTCAGCCCGGATGTGTACTTCGGCCCGGCCGGTGCGATGCCGCTGGGTCGGATCGGCATCCCGTCCGCGATTACGGTGCACGACCTCGCCATCTACCGCAATCCACGTTGGTTTCCAGGACGCCAGCCGTTGAGCACGCGTCTCGTCGTGCCGCGATCCATCCTGCGGGCGGACGTGGTGATCGCTGTCTCGGAGAACACGGCGCGCGACTTGGTCGAGCTGTTCGGAATCGACCGCGGCCGCATCCAGGTCGTCCCGCACGGGGTGTCGCCGAAGCTGCGGCCCATGGGCGCCGAAGAGCTCGCCGACGCACGCGTCCGGCTGGATCTACCCGAGCGATTCATCTTGTTCGTGGGGACGATCGAGCCTCGCAAAAACCTGGAGACATTGCTCGACGCGTGGGCCACCATGCGCGACCGTCCTGACCTGGTTGTGGTCGGATCGTGGGGCTGGCGCTACGAGGCCATACGCGACAAGATGGCGCGGCTGGGCCCAAGGCTCCATCACCTGGAGTCGGTCGACCCCGACGAGCTGCCCGCCATCTACAACCTGGCCCGGGCGCTGGCCCACCCAGCGTGGTACGAGGGCTTTGGCCTGCCGCCGCTGGAGGCCATGGCCTGCGGGACACCTGTGGTGGTGTCCGGCACGTCGAGCCTGCCTGAGGTGGTGCAGGACGCCGGCCTGATCGTGCCCGCCGGGGAACCCGAGGAATGGCGCAAGGCGTTGGAGCGGGTGGTGGGGGACACGCAGCTGGCGGCCGACCTGCGCCATAGAGGCATCCTGCGCGCTGCGCAGTTCAGCTGGGGTCGCGCCGCCCGCCTGACTTGGCGCGCGATCGACGAAGCCGTTGCAACTACTCGCCGACGAGCTCCTTGATCACCGCGGCGACGCCGGCCGCTGTCTTGTCCCAGGAGAACTTCGCCGCGCGAGCGCGGGCGATCCGGGCGAGCCTTGTGCGCAGGGTCTGGTCGTTCAACGCGACGCCGAGCACGCCTGCCAGCTCGTCAGGGTCGGCGGATTCGTGGAAGTAGAGAGCCGCCTCGCCGCCGACCTCGGGCAGTGAGGATGACTTCGCGGCGACGACAACCTTGCCGCGCGCCATCGCCTCGAGCACCGGCAGCCCGAAGCCTTCATAAAGGCTCGGCACGATCACCGCCGCAGCGCGCTTGTACAGCAGCTCCAGCAGCGGCTGGTCGACCCGGCCGAGGACGCGGGCGTGCGTCGAGCTGCGCAGCGTCTCGGAGAGCGCGCGGTCGCGCTCCGGCCCCGCGATGACGAGCGTCACGCCGTTGAGGCGCTCCACCGCTGCGAGCGCCGCGGCCTGATTCTTGCGTGTCTCCACGCGCCCGACCTGCAAGACGAACGTGCCGTTAAGGCCCAGCTCGTTGAGGGCAGACGCGGGTGCGGGCGGTGTCGCGGGTGGGCTGATGCCGAGCGGCACCACGCAAACCCGTTCCGGCGCCACGCCGTAGGCCTCGACCAGGTCTTGCTTGGTTGACTCGGACACGGCGATGATCAAGCGGCACCTGGCCACCGCCCAGCGCGTGGTCACCTGGAGGTAGGTTCGGTCGCCGAGGCTGTAGGCCTGCGGGTGGCGCTCGAAAGCGAGATCGTGGACGACGGTCAGCACCTTGCCCGGCCAGGCGAACGGGATCACGTGGCCCGGGACGAAAAGAAGGTCAGGCCGTTCACGCGCCAACGCCACCGGCAGCCGCACCTGCGACCACATGCGGCGGAACGGCATCACCATCGCGTCGACCCCCAGAGCTGCGAGTGGACGTGATGC
>VBII01000056.1 GCA_005887735.1 Chloroflexota bacterium | reverse complement strand
CGTATCGATCGCGGTCGGCCCGGCGGAGATCGTGGCTGTGATCGGCCCCAACGGCGCAGGCAAGAGCACCCTGCTGAAGAGCCTGGTCGGGATCCTGCGCGTGACCGGCGGCAGGGTGCTCCTCGGCGACCAGGACGTGACCAACCGACCACCCGAGGAGCTGGCGCGCCGCGGCGTCGGCTACGTGCCGCAGGTCAACGACATCTTCGAGCCTCTCACGGTCCTGGAAAACCTCGAGATGGGCGGCTACCTACTTGGGTCCGGCCGCGTGCGGAAACGGGTGGAGGAGGTCGGGCAGGTGTTCCCGGCGCTGCCGCCGATGCTCAAACGGCGCGCGGACAAGCTGAGCGGCGGAGAGCGAAAGATGCTTGCAATCGCGCGCGTGTTGATGCTCGATCCGCAGGTGCTCATCCTGGACGAGCCCACCGCGAACCTCAGCCCCAAGCTCGCCGACAGCCTGCTTCGGGAACACGTCAAGCGACTGGCGGGAGTGGGCAAAGCTGTGCTGCTCGTCGAGCAGCGTGCGCGCGCGGCGCTTGATGTCGCCAGCTGGACGAGCGTGCTGGTCTCAGGCACGACCAGGCTCGAAGGCCGGCCGCAAGACCTGCTCCAGCGCGAGGACTTCGAGGAGCTGTTTCTGGGCGCCGGGCCGGCGAGGCCGGCCCGTGAATTGGAAGAGAAGGAGAACGAATAGCCATGAGGTTGATCACGTTTCGTGCCGACGGCGCGTCGCGTCTGGGGGTGCTCCGCGACCAGGACGAGGTGGTGGAGGTGTCCGAGCCCGGTGACATGCTGTCCCTGATCGACGCCGGCGAAGACGGGCTGGCGGCTGCCGGGGAGGCGCTGTCCTCCTCGCGGTCAAAGGCCCGTCGCCTGGCCGACCTCCAGCTGCTCTCCCCTCTCCAGGATCCGAGAGGCAATGTGATCGCGGTCGGGCGGAACTATCAAAAGCATGCCGAGGAGACGGCGGTCATGGAAGGCCGCGAACCCAGCCCGCCGACGATCTTCACCAAAGCAGTCACCTCGCTCACGGAGCCGTTCGCCGACATCGCGATTGATCCTGACGTCAGCGACAAGATCGACTGGGAGGTCGAGCTCGGAGTCGTCATCGGAAAGAAGGGCGCCAACATCAAGCGCGGCGCCAACATCAAGCGCGGCGATGCCAGGCCGTTCGTGTTCGGCTACCTGGTCGTGAACGACGTCACCGCTCGCGACATCCAGAGCGGCTGGGGCGGCCAGTACTTCAAAGGAAAGAGCCTCGATCGCAGCTCGCCAACCGGTCCGTGGATCGTCACCGCGGATGAAATTCCGGATCCCCAGTCCTTGCACCTGCGCCTGCACGTCAACGGGACCTTGAAGCAAGACGGCAACACACGCGACATGATCTATCCGGTGGACGCCATCATCGAATGGGTTTCCAAAGGCATGACACTGCTCCCCGGCGCCATCATCGCGACCGGCACTCCCGATGGGGTCGGGTTCGCGCGCACTCCGCCCGAGTTCCTCAAGCCGGGCGACCTGATGGAGACGGAGGTCGAGGGCATCGGCAAGCTGCGCAACCGAATCGTGACGGCAGCTCGGGATTGAAGCTCGAACTTCTGTCGGGCGTCCTCATCGCGCTGGCCTCGCCACTCAAGCGCGACGGCGGCGTGGATGAGCCGGGGCTTGCTCGGCTCGTGGAGCACGTCCTGGCCGGAGGTGCCCACGGTTTGCTGCCACTCGGATCGACCGGGGAGACCGCTTCGCTTGACGAGAAGGCCCGCCGGACGGTGCTCGCCGCCGTCGTCCGGGCGGCGAATGGCAGGGTCCCGGTCATCTGCGGCGTCGCGCAAAGCCACCTCGACGCTGCTCGGATTGAGGTCGAGGCTGCCGGCCGGCTGGGCGCGGATGCGGCGCTCGTCGCCCCGCCTTTCTACTACCCGACGGACCAGGTCGGCGTCCTGGACTTCTACCGGCAGCTTGCGGACGGCGCTCCGCTGCCACTGATGCTGTACAACATCCCGCAGTTCACCAAGGTCGTCGCGGAACCGGCCACCGTCGCCTCGCTCGCCCGCGAAGGAGCGATCCAAGGGATCAAAGACTCGAGTCGCGACTTCGAGTACTTCGAAGGCATTTGCATAGCGACGCGAGACATCGCCGGATTCCGAATCTTCACCGGCAGCGACACCATGCTTCTCGCGTCGCTCGCGATGGGCGGGTCGGGCACGATCTGCGGCGCCGGCAACGTCGTGCCGGATTGGGTGGTGCGCATCTACGACGAATTCGAACGCGGCGACCTGGACGCGGCGCGCAACGCTCAAGACAGGCTTTACGCGCTCGTCAGCGCTGTCCGCGAAGGCGTGTTCCCGCTGGCAATCAAAGCCGCGCTGCACATGCTGGGGATCTGTGAACCATGGTCCGCGCCGCCCGTGCGCAGGCTCGACGACCGACTCGAGGCGCGCCTGCGCGAGCGGCTGGCCGGATTGGGCCTGCTTACCGCCGCGGCATCACGGTAGTGAGACGGTCGCCACGACCTGCTGCTGGTAGTGCTTCGGATTGGATCCGTCGTCGTAGGTGCTGACGAACGTCGAGTAATCGGTCGTTCGCGAGATCTCGTTGCCGAAGTAGTCGCCAAGGAAAGTGTCGTTCTGGTTGCAGGGGCACGCGCGATCCGGGCTGTTCAGCTGCGGGTCCCACGAATGTTGCGTCAGCCGGATGTTGTTACCCCTCGGCCCGAGCGTCGCGGTGTAGAACTGCACGCTCGAGTTGACGCAGTAATCCGACGCTCCGTAAGGCGGCAGGGCGCCCGTGAAGTTCGGGTTGGAGCGGTCAAGGGCCAGGCCCGCGGCGGCAGCTTCGCGGGAACCTGATGCCGGGCAGGCCAGCCTGCGGTCGTAAAAGTTGACGCTGACCGTCCCGTCTGGGCCCACGGCGAGGTTCGGCTGAAACTCATCGACCTGCGAGCTCGCATTGTCGTTGACCTGGATCGGATCGCTCCAGGATCGCCCCTGGTCGTATGAAGCTGTCAGCAAGATGTTGCCGAAACCCGTGCTCTTGGATTCGTAAGCTACGTAGATCGGATAGGCGCCCTGGGCCGACACGTGATTGCCGACGGCAAACGTCTCTTCGATCCCGTCCTCAAACGTGGTGTTCGAATAACCCGCCCCGCTCAGCGGCGGCACGTGAACGCCGGTGGCGACAACCGACGGTCCCTGCCATGTCACACCGCCATCAGTCGAGAAGTCCATGTCGATGTCGACGCAGCACGATCCTTGCTTCGATGCGTAGTTGATGATCGAGGTGTAGACGACACCGGATGGGTCCACATGCGGAAACAGGTACGTGTTGTTGTTGGTGGCACCGTTCGCGGTGGGCAGGAGGACCGCGGCGGTCCAATCCGTGTGCGTGCCGTCCGGATTCGCGACCGCGGTTTGCACGTACGGCTTGCTGCCGTTGCCGTTGAAGTTCACATACATCATGTAGATCCGGTCGAAGTTGGGGTTCGGCTGGCCGCCGGGCAACGTCTGATTGCGGTCGATCGCGATCCATTCCTTATCGGGCTCCTGTCGAAGGCCCGCATCGGTCGTGAAGACGTAGTCGGGGTGACCGTCGTGGGTCTTGATCCAGTCGGTCACCGTTTTGGCGCCGTGCGGACGCACCGCCACTGCGACCGCCTCGTTGGGAATCGCGGGGTTGGGCTCATTGCCGACCTCGTACTTCTTGTGACCTCCGGCGTCATAGAAGAACTGGTAAGGAAGTGTTGCCTGGTAGTAGTTGCCGTAGGCGTCGAACGCCCCGACGGGATCTGTGTTGTCGGTAAAGCCTTCGTATCCCGGAACGTGGCCCATCACCGGCCACGTCTTGCCGCCGTCGAAAGACTCATAGAAACCGACGAGGTGGTTGTACCCCTCTGCTCCGGTGAACCATTTGCTCGAGCCGATCAGGTGCTTCGGGTTGGTGGGGTCAACTCGGACGTCCGACTCAGAGTGATCGGTGACCAGCATGGGCGTCGCGGCGGGATACGGCGCCTGGCTTCCAACCTGCGTCGGATAGATAAAAGTCCCTATGTCCTCGCCGGTCGAAGAGCCGGGGCAGGCGGTCTCGCCCGTGTAGCCGTCGTTGGGCCCGTTGTTGAAGGGAGACGGAACCTCGGGCCGGTAGCAGCTGACCTGCTGGCTCGTCACGAAAACGTTGGTGACCAGGTGA
>VBII01000061.1:16637-17429 GCA_005887735.1 Chloroflexota bacterium | reverse complement strand
TCGGTGACGGCCGCGGGATCAAGGTCCGGAAGGATGGCGAGCCGAACAAGAAGACGGCCGCGGTCATCTTTCAGCAGCCGGATTTCCTCGGTCTGCTGGTCGATCCCCGCGCGCTCACCGCGGCGGCGCACGATGCCGGCGCACTTGCGATCGCCTGCGTCGACCCGATCAGCCTGGCCATCCTGGCGCCGCCCGGCGAGTACGGCGCGGACATCGCGGTCGGCGAGGGCCAGCAGCTCGGCCTGGCGCCCAGCTTTGGCGGACCGCACGTGGGTTTCATCGCATGCAAGAAAGAGCTCGTCCGCAAGCTCCCGGGGCGTCTGGTCGGCATCGCCCACGACGCCCAGGGCCGGCGCGGCTTCGTCCTCGCGCTGGCGGCTCGCGAGCAGCACATCCGGCGCGAGAAGGCAACCTCCAACATCTGCACCAACCATTCGCTCTGTGCGCTCGCGGCCGCCGTGTACCTGACCTACATGGGCCCCTACGGCCTGCGCCATGTGGCCGAGGTAGGCTTCAAGCGGGCGCACCACCTGGCCGAGCGCCTCGCCGCGCTGCCCGGCTGGGAGATGGCGTTCCCAGAGCGGCAGTTCGTCAACGAGTTCCCGATGCGCGTGCCGAAGGCATCGGGAGTCTTGAGGAAGCTCTCCCGCAAGGGCATCCTCGGCGGCCTGGAGGCCGGGCGCTGGTTTCGCGAGCTGAAGGGCGTGGTCACGTTCACGTGCACCGAGGTCAACGACGCGCGGGCACTGGACGAGCTCATCGAGGCACTGAAGTCGTGACCGGGGCGCTGAG
>VBII01000061.1:0-16575 GCA_005887735.1 Chloroflexota bacterium | reverse complement strand
CGGCTGAGCGAGCCCGAGATCATGCGCCACTACAGCCGCCTGGCCTCGCTCAACTACTCCATCAGCGAGAACTTCTATCCGCTCGGCAGCTGCACGATGAAGTACAACCCGGTCGTCAACGAGGCGGCCGCCGCACTCCCGGGCTTCGCGGCCCTTCATCCGTACCAGGACGAGGACTCGGTCCAGGGAGCGCTCGAGCTGATGTGGCGGCTCGAACAGGCGCTATGCGCGGTGGTAGGCGTCGATCGGGTCACGCTGCAGCCGGCGGCCGGCGCGCACGGTGAATGGACGGCGTTGCGCATGATCGCGGCCTTCCACCATTCCCGGAAGGAGGACCGCACCGAGGTCCTCGTGCCCGACTCGGCGCACGGCACCAACCCGGCCAGCGCCGCCCTCAGCGGGTTTCACGTCGTGGAGGTGCGCTCAGGGCCGGACGGGCGGATCAGCCTCGCCGACCTGGAGTCCAAGCTCTCGCCCCGAACCGCCGCGCTCATGCTGACGAACCCCAACACCTTAGGCCTGTTCGAGCGGGAGATACTGGATATAGCCGAGATGGTGCATGCGACCGGCGCCATGCTCTACTACGACGGCGCCAACCTCAACGCCTTCATGGGCATCTGCCGGCCTGGCGACATGGGCTTCGACGCGGTGCACATGAACCTGCACAAGACCTTCACCACGCCCCACGGCGGCGGAGGCCCGGGAGCAGGCCCGGTCGGCGTGAAATCGGAGCTCGCGCCGTTCCTGCCTTCTCCCACTGTGGAGCGCAGCAACGGGCACCTCGTGCTCGACCACAAGCGGCCGCAATCGATCGGCCGCGTGCGGAGCTTCTACGGCAACTTCGGCATGCTCGTGCGCGCCTACACCTACATCCTCGCCATGGGCGGGGACGGGCTCGGCCAGGCCTCGCAGGACGCGGTGCTGTCAGCGAACTACCTGCGCAAGCTGGTCGAGTCCGACCTCGACATGCCGCACGAGGGGCCGTGCATGCACGAGTTCGTCGCCAGCGCCCACAACCTCCACGAGGACGGCGTCCGGGCGCTGGACGTCGCCAAGGCGCTCCTGGACCGCAGGTTTTACGCCCCCACGGTCTACTTTCCGCTCGTCGTCCCGGAGGCGATCATGGTCGAGCCGACGGAGACCGAGAGCAAAGCGACGCTGGACTCCTTCGCCCAGGCCATCAAAGACATCGTCGCCCAGGCGAAAACCGACCCCCAGGGCCTCCGCGATGAGCCCAAGAACCTGCCCGTCGGCCGGCTCGACGAGGTGGCCGCCGCGCGCCGGATCAACGCCTACCTCCAGGGTCAGAGCGAAGACCCCGTCCTGCGCTGGAAAGCGCCCCCTGACGGGGCCTCGTAAACAGGCCTGTTAAGACCCCTTCAGGGGCCTTTTTCGTATTCAAAATCCGGTAGAATTCAAGTCCTGAAGTTCTGCCCAGTTGACCCCCATGAGTTCTCCGCGCTGGGAGGGCCGAAACAGCCGTCGGGCGCACGCGGGACGCAGCCCTGATGGCCGTTAGAAAGCCGCTTCCGGAAGGCGAGCGGCGCGGGCCCAAACCCCTAGGCGCGGACGTGGCATACACCGCCGAGCAGATCCAGGTCCTGGAGGGCCGGGAGCATGTGCGGCGGCGTCCGAGCATGTACATCGGCTCGACCAGCACGACGGGGCTTCACCACCTGGTCTACGAGGTCGTCGACAACGCGGTCGACGAGGCCCTGGCCGGCTACGCGCGGCGCATCATCGTCACCCTGTTTGCGGACGGCAGCGTCCAGGTGGACGACGACGGCCGCGGCATCCCGGTGGACATCCACAAGAAGGAGGGCCTATCCGCCCTCGAGCTCGTGATGACCAGGCTCAACGCCGGCGGCAAGTTCGGCGGCGGCGGCTACAAGGTCTCGTCCGGGCTGCACGGCGTGGGTGTGTCGGCGGTCAACTTCCTGAGCCAGAAGCTCCAGGTCTGGGTGCATCGCGGAGGCAAGGTCTACCACCAGGAGTACGAGCGCGGGGTGCCCAGGGGGCAGGTCAAAGCCTCCGGCAAGACAGACCACACCGGGACGATCGTCCGCTTCTGGCCGGACCCCCAAATTTTTCCCGACACCAACTTCGACCGCGAGGTGATCCAGCACCGCCTGCGCGAGATGGCTTACCTGAACAAGCGCCTCGAGATCGCGCTGGCCGACGAGTCGCTGGGCTACACGAGCACGTTCTACTTCGAAGGCGGCATCGTCTCCTTCGTCCGGGCGTTGAACCGCGACAAGACTGTCGTCAACGTTCCGCCGTTCTACGTCGACCGCGAGATCGAAGGCACGCAGGTCGAGATCGCCCTGCAGTACAACGAGACCTTCGTCGAGAACGTGATCGCGTTCGCCAACACGATCCACACGACCGAAGGCGGCACGCACATGACCGGCTTTCGCTCCGCGCTGACGAACGTGCTCAACCGCTACGCGCGCAAGGCCGGCATCCTCAAGGAGCAGGACCCAAACCTCACCGGCGAGGACGTGCGCGAGGGCCTGACCGCGGTCGTCAGCGTCAAGGTGCTCGAACCGCAGTTCGAAGGCCAGACCAAAGCCAAGCTCGGCAACGCCGAGGTCCAGGGCCATGTGTCGCTGGCGCTCACCGAGGGTATGACGCAGTACCTCGAGGAAAATCCGTCCGAAGGCCGGCGCATCATCGAGAAGTCGCTGACCGCCGCCCGGGCGCGCGAGGCGGCGCGCAAGGCCCGCGACCTCGTCCAGCGCAAGAGCCTTCTCGAATCGAGCACGCTGCCCGGCAAGCTCGCCGACTGCTCGGAGCGCGACCCGGCTCTCTCCGAGCTGTACATCGTCGAGGGCGACTCCGCCGGCGGCACCGCGAAAGGCGGCCGCGATCGGCGCACCCAGGCGATCCTGCCGCTGCGCGGCAAGATCCTCAACGTCGAGAAGGCGCGCCTCGACAAGGTGCTCACCTCAGACGAGATCCGCAACCTCATCACGGCCATGGGCGCAGGTGTCGGCGACAACTTCAACATCGAGAAGATCCGCTACCACCGCATCGTGACGATGACCGATGCAGACGTCGACGGCAGTCACATCCGCACCCTTCTGCTCACGTTCTTCTTCCGCTATTTCCCCCAGGTGATCGACATGGGCTACCTCTACATGGCGCAGCCGCCGCTCTTCAAAGTGTCGAAGGGAACGGGCAAGAACATGAAGGTCGTCTGGTGCCAATCCGAAGCGGACCGCGACAAGGCGCTGCGGCAGCTCGGCAAGGGCGCCGAAGCCGCGCGGATGAAGGGTCTGGGCGAGATGAACGCGGAGGAGCTCTGGGAGACGACGATGAACCCGGCGACTCGCGTCCTGCTTCAGGTGACGGTCGACGACGTCGCAGCGGTCAACGACACATTCGAAAAATTGATGGGTCCCGATGTCGAGCCGCGCAAGAAGTTCATCCAGGCGCACGCCAAGAGCGTCCGGAACCTAGACATCTAGGCGGTTCTCCAGATGCGAATCGCGGTCGACGCGATGGGCGGCGATCACGCCCCGGCCCAAATCGTGAAGGGCGCCGCGCTGGCCGCTCGGGAGTATGGCGTCGACATCTCGCTCGTCGGCTTGCCCCAGGTGGTGCAGCCGCTGCTCGACAGCCACCCGCGGCTGCAGATCGTGCCCTGCACCCAGGTGATCGCGATGGACGAGCACCCGGCGCAGGCAGTCCGCTCCAAGCCCGACTCTTCCATCAACGTCTGCGCCCGGTTGTGCAAGGAAGGACGCGCGGACGGGTGGACGTCGGCCGGGAACTCCGGTGCGATCATGGCGGCCGCGCTGCTCATCCAGGGTCGGATTCGGGGCGTGGACCGGCCCGCGCTCGGCTCGATCGTGCCGACGCAGGACGGCTTCGCCTACTTTCTCGACGTCGGCGCCAACGTGGACTCGAAGCCTGAGTACATGACCCAGTTCGCGATGATGGGCGCGGTCTACGCGCGCGAGATGCTCGGTCGGGCGCAACCTCGCGTCGGGCTGCTCAGCAACGGCGAGGAGGAAGGCAAGGGTGATGAGCGAGTGCGCGAGACGGCGCGCCGCCTGAAGGGAACGCTGCCGGGATTCATCGGCAACGTTGAACCGAAGGACATCTACGGCGCGCGCGCAGACGTCATCGTCGCCGACGGCTTCGTGGGCAACGTTGCGATCAAGATGGCGGAGGCGACGGCGGAGTTCCTGTTCCGCAACCTGCGGGACGAGTTACCTCGGACGGTGACCGGCATGCTGGGCGGGCTGCTGATACGCCCTGGCGTGCGTCAGATCCGCGAGCGGGTCGACTGGCGGGAGTTTGGCGGCGCCCCGCTGCTCGGCATCGACGGCGTGGCCGTGGTCGCGCATGGACGGTCCGATGCCCGGGCCATGAAGAACGCGATCCGGGTTACCCGCGAGGCGGTTGAGAACCAGCTCGTCGGTAAGATTCGGGCCGAAGTGGGGAAGCTTTGAATTCAGTAAGTCCCAACCTGAACGGCCGGACGCGCGTGGTCGTGACCGGGATGGGGACGGTCAACCCGCTGGGCAAGGATCTCGAGGAATACTGGCACGGGCTCATCGAAGGCCGCAGCGGCGCGAGCCCGATCGAGCGTTTTCGCAGCGACAGGCTGGCGACGAAATTTGCCTGCCAGGTCAACAGCTTCGACCCCAAGGACTACCTCGAGCCCAAGGCGGCCAAGCGCATGGCGCGGTTCTCGCAGATGGCGGTAGCGGCGTCTGGCATGGCGCTGGCCGATTCGGGTCTGGACCTGGCGCACGAAGACAGCTTTCGCGTGGGCGTTGCGATGGGAACGGGAGTCGGCGCCTTCGACGACATGACTGAGGGCGCGGCCGCCTTCATCAACAAGGGCAGGCTCAATCCCCTTTACGCCCCCATGATCATCCCCAACATGGCGGGGGCGTCCGTCGCGATGCAGTTCCATCTTCGCGGCCCCAACACCACCGTCACGACGGCATGCGCCGCGTCGACGCAAACCATCGGCGATGCGACGCGGATGATCCAGCGCGGCGACGTGGACGTGATGCTCGCCGGCGGGGCTGAAGCCTCGTTATGCGAGGTGGGCATCGCGTCGTTCAACGCGATCCGCGCCCTCTCGACCCGCAACGACGCGCCTGAGAAAGCCAGCCGCCCGTTCGATCGCGACCGCGACGGGTTCGTGCCGGGCGAAGGCGCCGGCACTCTCATCCTCGAATCGCGCGAGCACGCCATCAACCGCGGTGCGCGCATCTACGGCGAGATACTCGGCTACGCGACGACGAATGACGCCTATCACCAGGTTGCACCGGACGAAAGCGGGGAGGCGCCCGCCAAGGCGGTGACCCTGGCGCTGAAGGACGCCGGACTCGAACCCAGCGACATCGATTACGTCAACGCGCACGGAACTTCGACGCAGCTCAACGACGCCGGCGAGACGAAGGCGCTGAAGCTTGCGCTCGGGGACTACGCATATAGGGTCGCGATCAGCAGCACGAAGTCGATGATCGGCCACCTCCTCGGCGCCGCCGGCGCGGTCGAGGCGATCGCGACGTTGCTCACGATCAACCGCGGCATGATCCACCCGACGATCAACTACGACAACCCCGACCCGGTGTGCGACCTCGACTATGTGCCCAACCAGGCGCGCCGCAAGGACGTCCGCGTCGCCATCTCCAACGGCTTTGGATTTGGCGGGCACAACGCGGTCGTAGTCCTGGCTCGATACGAGGAGTAGCGATTTGGCAGACGACGCGCGCGGCACCGTCCTCACTCGCAACCTCCAGGAGGAGATGCAGACCTCCTACATGGAGTACGCGATGTCCGTCATCATCAGCCGGGCCCTGCCCGACGTGCGTGACGGGCTGAAACCTGTGCAGCGCCGGATCCTTTACGCGATGCACCGCGCCGGCGCGACCAGCGCAAGTCGAACCAAGAAGTGCGCGGCGTTCGTCGGCGACGTTTTGAAGCTGTACCACCCGCACAGCGACACCGCGGTATATGACGCTCTCGTCCGGATGGCCCAGCCATTCTCGCTGCGCTATCCATTGATCGAAGGCCAGGGAAACTTTGGCAGCGTCGACGGCGATCCGCCCGCGGCGATGCGCTACACCGAGGCAAAGCTGTCGGCGATAACCGGCGAGCTCCTGGCCGATATCGAAAAGCAAACGGTAGACATGGGGCCGAATTACGACGGCTCGGAAGAGGAGCCGTCAGTGCTGCCCGCCCGCGTGCCCAACCTGCTGATCAACGGCGCATCCGGCATCGCAGTGGGCATGACCACCAACATCCCGCCCCACAACCTGCGCGAGGTCGCCGCGGGGGTGAAGCACCTGGTCGACAACCCGGAGGCAACCGGAGAAGACCTGCTGGATTTCATCAAGGGACCCGACTTTCCGACGGGCGGACTGATCATGGGCACGGCCGGTATCAAGGCTGCATACTCGACCGGCCACGGACGGATCATCGTCCAGGCCCGCCACACCTTCGAGCAGGCGCCCAACGGCCGGGAGCGGATCATCATCGACGAGCTTCCCTACGCGGTGAACAAGGCGGCCCTGGTGGCAAAGATCGCCGAGCTCGTGGCCGAGCGCAAGCTCGAAGGCATCGCCGACCTGCGCGACGAGTCGGACCGCCAGGGCATGCGCATCGTGATCGAGCTGAAGCGTGAGGCCAAGACCTTCACCGTGCTCAACAACCTCTACAAGCACACGACGCTGCGGACCACGTTCGGCGTGATCATGCTTGCCATCGTCGAGGGGCGCCCGGTGGTGCTGAGCCTCAAGCAGGCGCTGCAGCTGTTTATCGACCACCGCCGCAACGTCATCGTGCGCCGGACGCGGTACGACCTCGAGCGCGCCCAGGAGCGGGCGCACATCCTCGAGGGTCTCAAGATCTGCCTCGACCATCTCGACGAGGTGATCAAGACCATCCGCGCCGCTTCGGACCAGGACGTCGCTTCGACCGAGCTGCAGTCCAAGTTCGGTCTGAGCGAGCGGCAGGCGAAGGCGGTGCTCGCCCTCACCCTCGGCCGGCTGACCCGCCTCGAGCGCGGCAAGGTCGACGAGGAATACGAGCAGATCATCAAGACGATCGCCTATCTCGAGAGCATCCTCGCGAGCGATCAGAAGGTCCGGCTGCTGATCAAGGACGAGATGGACGACGTCGTCAAGAAATACGGCGACGACCGCCGGACCGAGATCACCGACCAGGAGGCCACCGACCTTTCAGCCGAAGACCTCGTCCCCAAGGAAGACGTGGTCGTGACGCTGACGCATCGGGGCTACGTGAAGAGGCAGCCGTCGCGCGTGTTTCGAGCGCAAAAGCGCGGAGGCGTGGGCCTCAAAGGTGCAAAGCCGACCGCGGGCAGCGATGCGCCAAGCGGAACGCGTGAGGAAGATTACGCGCTGCACATGCTGACCACGCACACGCACGCCTCGATGCTGTTCTTCACGCAGAGCGGACGCGTGTTTCAGCTTCGCGTCCATGAGGTGCCGGAACGCGAGCGACAGGCCAAAGGCATGCCGGTCAACAACCTGATCGACATTGGATCGAACGAGCGCATCACGGCGGTCTTCGTGCGCCCCGAGACGGACAGCGAGGCGCATTACATGCTCATGGTCACCAAGAACGGATACATAAAGAAGACCGCGATGGCGGAGTACGCCAACGTGCGGCGCAACGGCCTGATCGCCATCAAGCTGCAGGACGGCGATGAGTTGGATTGGGTCACACCGACAACCGGGTCTGACGAGGTGATCATCGCGACCGAGATCGGCAAGGCCATCCGTTTTAGCGAGACCGAGGTCCGCGCGATGGGCCGTGACACGCAGGGCGTGATCGGCATCAAGCTGGGCAAGGGCGACGCCGTGGCAGGGATGGCCACTGTGATCCAGGGTGGCGACCTGCTGGTCATCACCCAGCGCGGTTACGGCAAGCGCACACCTCTATCCGAGTACCCGATGCATCACCGCGGTGGCCAGGGAGTTTTCACTCTGAAGGTCACCGACCGCGTCGGCAAGCTCGTCGCGGTTCGCGTCGTGACCGACCCGGAAGAGGAGATCCTCGTGATCACGGCGAGCGGCATGGTGCTGCGGACACAGGTCGGGGCGATCTCTCAGATCGGGCGGCAGACCCAGGGAGTGATCGTGATGCGCCTCTCGCCGGACGACCAGGTGGTGGCGATCGCGCCGGTGGCTGGGATCGAAGAGGGCGACGGCAAAGAGTGATCGACCTGGGCTGGATCGGCGTATGGCTTCTGGTCTTCGGTGCGGCCGTCATCCTTGTCGAGCTGATCCTCGCTGGGATCTGGAGCGTCCGCATTGCCAATCGTTCGCGCGTGCTGCGCGTGCGTTTGATGTCTGAGCAGGCGCAGCTGCGGTCGGCGGTGGAGCGAATGAACGAGTCGCTAGTCGAGATGCAGGTCTTGTGGCAGCCCTACCGCCGCCTCTTGCGCTGGCTGGGTCATCCGCTCACCATCGCTCTAATGCAGTCATTCGCACGGCGTCGAGCCGCGGCTCGGTGAGGGAGGGTTTCGCCCAGCAGGCCGTCGAGGACGCGGTGGCTCGTGAGCACGCCCGCATCGCGAGGGAGCTCCACGATGGCATCGCGACCGAGCTCGCCGGCGCGGTTTCGCTGTCCAAGCTCTATCTGGAGAGACACAAGGGTCCGCCGGACGAGACGCTGAAAAACGTGTTCGACATCCTGGAGCGGTCGCTGCAACGGGTTCGGGAGTCGTTGGCCGATTTGCGGCCGGCAGCGATTGGTCCGGATGGATTGGTCGGTGACCTCCGCCATCAGGCGGAGGAGTTTTCGCGGCTGTACAGCATTCGCGTCGAGCTTTCCAGCAATGGAAGCGAGGACATGATCACGGCGCAGCATCGCGAGGTCGTGGCGCAGATCGTGCGCGAAGCGCTGACCAACGTGCGCCGTCACTCGGGCTCGGCGATCTGCCGCGTGAAGATGGGCTTTGCGGCGCGGCCCTTCTTGATCGAGGTGTCCGATGAGGGACGCGGATTCACCGCCGGCGGCGCAGCGGGCTACGGCTTGATGGGGATGCGCGAGAGGGCCGCGGGTATCGGCGGCAGGCTCGAGGTCGTGAGCACGGAGGGGCGCGGCACCACCGTGTTCCTGTTCGGGCCGAACTGAGGAGCTAGCTCCAGGTCATAGCCGGAAGGCTCCGCGCTTGATCTGGACCATCGGAAATTCGAGGTCGTCCGCATTGACCGAGTGCAGCTTTCGGGTCACGTTGTCGACGAGCTGCCGCGCATGCCGGTCATCGGTCTTCACAGCCCTTGCGATCTCCTGCGTCGAGAGTCCGTGGCTGAGGAGCTGCGCGACCTCGCCTTCGCTCTCGTTCAGGCGACTCAGCGGTCCTCGCAGCGCCGACACGAGCGGAGCGAGCGTGATACCGAGGGTGTGCGCGTAAGCCACATCCTCTTCGGTGTACCAATGGTCCTGGCGGCAGCCGACGACCAAGAGACCGACCGGACGGTGGCCCATCTCACCAACCGGCGCGTAAAGGATCGCGGGCCAATCGAGCTCCCAGTCGTACCCGTTTGAGATCTCGGGCCTCTCGAACACCGAATTGAGCACCAGCGGTCTTTTCTCGTAGAGGGCGCGCCTCGAGAGAGGCATGAGCGGGCGGCCCTGCATGAAATGCCGTGAGATCTCCGACGCGGCGATCGGCTGAAGCCAACCGTTGCGCAGGTAGCCGAGGACCCAGCGATCGTGGCTCAGTGCGTTGAGGGCCAACCCCAGCCGGCGCCTGGCTTGCTGAAGGTCTGGGAGCTGGCCCATGCACGGAGGTTATGGCTGGACCGTCCGCCTGACCTCACGGCCGGTTCAGCGTTTCCTCAAGAATCCTTGAACCTGTTACTTTGCAGCGGGGATTGGAGGCGTGACCGCCAAGTTGCTGGTGGTTGACGACGAGCCGCGGACGGCGGAGCTCACCGCCGAGATCCTGCGGCGAGCGGGCTACTCCGTCGATGTGGCGGGCAGTGGCACCGAGGCGCTCGAACGCGTGCGCCTGGGATCGCCAGACCTGATGCTCCTCGACTACGAGATGCCCGATATGGAAGCGCCAGAGGTGCTCGACTCGCTGCGATCGGGAACCGAACGGATTCCTTTTCCTGTGATCATCCTGACCGGCGCGCGTCATTCGCCAGGCGATCAGGTCGTCGGCATCGAGCGCGGGGCAGCCGACTACATCGTCAAAGGCACTGACCGCCAGGTGATGCTGGCACGCGTGCGCGGGGCTCTCCGCGAGCGGGCCTCGCCGGCCGGTGCGGTCGTGCGGGGCCGCTTGCACGTCGATGCCGCGAAAGGTGAGGCGAGCATCGGCGACCGAGCTTTGAAGCTGGAACGGCGCCCGCTGCTGATGCTTCAGCTGCTGGCGAGCCGCAGTCCCGACGTGGTGCCCAGGGCGGAGCTGCTGGAGCAGGTTTGGGGCAGCACTTACTCGGGTTTTGAGCACAGCCTCGAGCAGGCGGTCCACCAGATCCGCCGAGAGCTGAGGGAACCTGGCTGGATCGAGACGGTCCGCGGGATTGGGTACAGGCTCGTCCTCCGAACATGAGTAGGGGGAACGAGCCGGGGCACGAGCTGGAGGCGGCCCTTCACCGCCTGCGCTCCACCCTGGCCCGGATGCGAGCCGAACTGGAGATTGCCCAGTCCGATGGTCAAGGGCCGCCCGTCGACCGCGTCCTGGGCGACCTGGGAGAGGCGCTTCAACACCTGGGCGACGTCGAGTCGGCCGCCCTGGCGATCGTCCCGGTCCTCGTGCTGGACGACGACGAGCGGCTCGGAGAGCTGACGGCTAGAGGCTTGCGGCGTCTCGGTTATGAGGCGGAATCGGCCGGCAGGCTGAGGGCGCTACGGCCGCGTGAGGTGGTGGTGTTCGACCTGAGCCTCAGCGACTCGCTCGACAGCGCCGGGCTGGCGGCCATCCGGGCGGCTCGGCCCATCGTGGTTACGGGTGCGACCGACCCCGGGTCGCGTGCCCTGGCGGAGGAGTTGGACGCAAGCGATTACCTGGTCAAGCCGGTCGAGCTGGAAGGCCTGGCCGCTGCCATCAAGCGCCGCTCTTCAGCCAGGGATTTGCAAGGATGAGCGTCATGTTGGGCGGAGTTGCCATTCTTGCCCTCGCGGTCACTCTAGTGGTGATCGTCGCCGTGGTTCTCGGGGTCATCTGGCTCGTGCGCGACCGGGGCGAGAGGCGGGACTGACCAGCGCCAGCGAGCATTTTCAGCGCCCGGCCGTGTTCAGCTGGATTTATACGGTTTTTTTGGCGTTACCGGGCGTTCTCAAAACAGGGGGGAGACCGACCCGCTCGGTCTCCTCCGCAATTCAATTACCACCGCATCGTCGACCTGCCGTTGCCAGTTGCCCGGGATGGGCGACTAGGTGACGGCCATGCGTGTGAAAGGAGTGCGACGACGGACGAAAGAAGGAGGACAGCCCGCCGAACAGGAACGGATCGTCGCACCAATGAGCGAAGGTCCCGGACCGTTCACAGCCGGCTGTCTTTGGCGCGCTCCGATCCACATCGTGTACAAGAGCGCCGGCGATTGCTGCGCAGGCGCGAATACCGGCGCAGCCTGTTCAACCGTCGCAGTGCCCCACCGCAAGCGGCTCATCGCCAGGAGCGCTCAGCGTCTGGCTGAATGACCTGAGGCGAAGAAACGCTCGCCACGCCATAGCCGCTAACGGCGGCAGTACTAGGGTGAACACCGCGCCCCGCGATCTTGCCAGGGAGGTTGAGCAGTTCTACAGTCGGACTCACCGATGATGGCCTACTCGATTCGGCGCCCGGGACTGGCCTTGTGGGGCGCTTGGTTGGTCGCTGGAGTGGCGGGAAGCTTGCTTCCCGTCTTGCCTGCGGCTTTCAACCTTCGCTTTCCGATCGTCGCCGGCCTTAGCCTCGACCACGCTTCTGGATTGAGTTCAGCGTTGGTGGGCGCCACATGCTTGGCGCTCTTCCAGACCATCGTGTTGGGCGCGCTGAAAGCCTGATTCTCAGCGTCCGTACTGATGTGGATACCAGTGAGCACAGGTGCAACGGTAGTGGCGTATCTGGCAATCGCGCTCTGGCAAGTCACAGTCCCACGAACTGTGATTTCAGTCAGTGCAATAGGGGCCTCATTGCCGCCCGGGTTCCCGCTACTCCAAGTCATCTTTGCTCTCTTCGGTATCGCCGTCGCTGTGGTCGTGGGACTGGCTCAAGGCATGCTGTTGGCGCGAGTTCTCCGGCGGAGATCCGCAGTTGGCCTATGGTTGGGTGCCAATCTCGTCGGGGCAGTCTTGGTGGGAATCGTTTTTGGGATCCGACTCATGGAGCCGGTCACCGGCAGCGACGCCGACCGGACGGCCATCTTCTTGTCGAACACGCTAATCGATGCTGTGCTCTACGCCGCCGTGACGGGTGCGGCACTTGTTGCTTTCGCTCGGCGAGGGACAGAGGTCTCCGCGCGGGACCAAGCCTAGTTCCGGCTGGCGCTTACGCTCGCCGTGCGAACACCTCCGACATTGCTAGCCGGTAACCGATGGGTCAACTGGCGAACGGCGGCAGAACGACAGTAAAGACCGCACCCTGACGGCCACCGGTGTAGAGCCGCTCACCTTGATGCTCGCGCGACCGTTTGCTATATGAGCCCAAATCTCGTCGCCTGCGACTGAGCTGCCTCGGGCTACGATCCTGCGCTGATGGATCCGGCACTCGGCTCAATCGCCAACGAGTTCAACCGACTCGCCCTTCAATACTTCGCTCTTTTCGTTGGTCCACCAACTGACAAGATCGCCTGGCTGGGAAGAGTCGAGGTGGCCATCGCGGAGCTCTATGCGGCCGCTCTGCGACTGCCTCCCACAGAACCTTCCGAGGACGACGCTCCTGAAATGCCACTTGAGGACCGAAGCCGGCTGATGGCGGAAGCAATCGAGCGGATCGGTGGCGACTCGATCTTTTATTCGTTCGTGTTCCACCCTCTTGAGCCGACCGAAGACCCAGTCGGTGGCACTCTTGCCGATGACCTGGCCAGCATCTATGAGGACCTTTACCCAGGAGTTGAGCTATTTGGCGCGGGAGGCTCTCACCAGGATGTGATCTGGACGTGGCGCTTCAACTTTCAGGTTCACTGGGGCCGACATGCCTTGGGTGCGCTACAGGCTCTCAGTGCCTTGCTCAGGTAGGCGGCGCATCGGCTCGGGAATCAGTGGCTGAAGGGCGGAAGGATGACTGTGAATACCGCCACACGGCTGCTGCCGTTGTAAATAAACTCTCCTTGGCGCGCGACTGTTTGCCACATGAGGCGGAACGCTCAACCTCGCGGCGGGCCCTAAGATTTCCGGATTACGGCTATCGCCGACGAGGAGGGATGCAGTGACTCCGAAGACCAACCGACAGGTCGTTGAGCGGTATGTCGAAGCTCTGATCGCTCGCGACCTCGACCTCCAGGCCGAAATATGCGCGCACGACATGGTGATCGAGTACCCGCAATCGGGCGAGCGAATTCGTGGCTGGGCCAACGTCCGCGCGGCTCATGAGAACTACCCTGGTGGTTTGCCGCAAGAGGTCGCTGGCAAAGTGATAGGCAGCGAAGACAAATGGGTAGTTGGCCCGAGCTTCAATGTCCTTCGCATCGAAGGAACGGGCGACATCTACACCCTCCTTGGTTCTGCCAGATACCCCGACGGCAAGATTTGGCAGGTGATGTCGCTCATAGAGCTGCGCTCGGGCAAGATTGCGAAGACGACTGACGTTTACGGAGCCCCCCTCGACGCGCCGCCTTGGCGGTCGAAGTGGGTGGAACGCATCACCTAGGATCAGTCGCTACTCAGTCGCTCAGCTGGCGAACGGGTCGACGCTTGGTCATCCACCGAACGGCGGCAGAGTGACGGTGAAGACCGCGCCACGACGATTTCCCTCGAACAAAAGTTGTCCCTGATGCTCGCGCACGACTCCTTGCTATATGAGCGTCGTGCTCTACTCGTCGATCTCGATCCGGCCGATCACGCCGCCGACGCCCACTTGAATAGCCTTGGCGATGATGGGCGCAGTCACTGTCCAGTACACATCCATGTCAATCGCCTCTAGGTTTTCAATCCAATCCACTCCGCCCAAGAACAGGGGCTTCTTATAGCCAATACACATTGAGTAGTTGGGTCGGGCACCACCCGACTGCAACCACGTTTGATAGAACGCATCGGCAAGCGCGTCTTGACGGTGGACTGTCAGTTGTTGGTTGTGGAAGGTAGCTGGATCTCCCGGAATCTCGACCCAATCGAGAACCCCAGCAGAGAACTGCAGCACCATCTCTTGCTCGAAGAGTGCGAACTGGCGGCCAAGCCAGTCGTAGGCAAACACCGACACCCGGTGTGCGGTTTCCGACCATGCCGTCGCGATCGTCTCGTTCCATGCCGCGACGTCGTCGAGCCTGTGAAGCCTGTACAGACCATTGCTGAAGGACATCCCGCCGAAGCGGTCTAGCAACTCCTCGATTGAACTCGTGTGCCTCGCCGTTCGGGTATCAGTCGTTGACAGCTCCGTGCGAGGCGCACCGAGATCCGCATCGATCTGGTACTCGGCCAGAAACGGTGCCAGGTCGAGGTCGCTGCTCAAGTCCTAACCAATATCCTCAAACCCACATGCTGCCTGGGGCTAGCCGACGTAGGGCGGCAGCGCAACGGTGAACACAGCGCCTCGGTGGGTACCCTCGAACAAGAGTTGGCCTTGATGCTCGCGCACGACTGTTTGCTATATGACCGATCGGATATCGGGCAAGCTGAGCGCTGCATCAAGGCCCGATCGGTTCCACATGGACTGCCTTCAACTCAATGGCATCTCTGGCACGTTTCGCGCGAGCGATTAGTCCAGCAATGTGTGTAGGGGCTCCGGCGCCAACCTCGCCACTCGCAACGAAGTTAGCGATGTCCGGGTGGTCGTAGGTCTCCAAGAGATCAGAACTGTCTGTCAAGTGGTGGACGGTGAAATCTGCTGCTGGGGTAGCAACATGGACTGGTCCATGCTTGGCCAGAAGCGCCCGTGCCTGGCCGGCAAGGTCATCACTTGGATCCGTGAGCACCACGCATGTCCCATGCTCGAAGACGACCCAGGCCCGGCCCGGCCCTAGGTGCAGCCTCCAGAACTCGATCGCGTGGTCACCTGTCATCAGGCTGGCTCCCAGCGCGAAATGTATACGGCGGCGGAGTTGCTCTGCTTCAACCTATCCATGGAGGCAGTGTCACCGTGAACACCGCTCCCCGACTGCTGCCGTTGTAGGTCACCTCCGCTTGACGCTCGCGCACGACTGTTTGCTATATGAGTCGGCCCCCAGCTCAACCCTCGGCTCGCTTGCTATGGCCTGTATATATGCAACGCGCCGGCGGTTGACTACGGCTAGCGCATCACGGCCGCTGCCACTCCCTCCCGTCCCATCTCCATTCGCCGTCTTCAGACATTGCCGAACGCCACATCTGGCCATCCCAGAACCAGTTACCGTCGTCCGACAATCGGCCGAGTTGGGCTGAGACAGACTTTCTCGCTATTTCGAGTAGGGTGGCTACCTTGCTGTGCTGCGGCCCGAGGCCGAGTACTCGCTCAGCATGTTCTACGGCGTCGGACGCACGGCCCAAATTGATAAGGGTTGCGATCTGGTTGTAGTTGCCCTTCACGTGATGGGAATCGATCGCGAGCAGGTGTTCAAATGCGGCGAGGGCTTCCGTGAAGCGTTCCGTGCGCATGAGACAAAACCCCAACGCCAGCCAAACCTCTGTATCGGTATCGTCAACGTCGCAGGCGCGCCGCAACATTGAAATGGCGCCCTCGTAGTCCCCAAGTTTGCGGAGGGCGATGCTCGCCCCATCCAATGCCTTCCAATCGTGGGGTTGATGTAGAAGAACAGTCTGGAATTCAGCCAAAGCATCCTGATGATGCCCGGCATGCCCTAAGGCGAGACCCAGATTGCACCGTGCCATTGTGTCTAGCGGATCCATTTCGAGGTGTTTTCGAAACATGGCCGCCGCAGCTTCGGGCTGGCCCTGCTGCCTGAGCGCGTTGCCAAGCCAGAAGTACGCGCCGGACGCAGGGTCAAGTGCGATCGCTGCTCGAGCAGCATCTTCCCCCGCGCGGCCGTCTCCGGAATTTGTGAGAGCCGCACTGAGGTTGAGATGCGTGCCCACCTGGCTGTCATCAAGTTCCCGAGCGCGCTCGAATGGTGCGACGGCTTCAGAAAACATTTCGTGATTGAGGTAAGCGCAGCCCAACTCGAAGTAAACGTGCCAATCGGAGGGAGCCGCCTCGGCAGCGATGATCGCCCCCGCGATATCAGCGCTACCTTCATCGATGTTCCGGGCCATCGCAGTGTCTTCCCCGACTGTACCGCGCTTGACTAGGCTGCTATCGGCGGCGGACGAACATAGCCTGCGTTCATTCAGCGAACGGTGGAAGCACCACCGTAAATACGGCGCCTCGTCGCGTGCCCTCGAACAAAAGTTGGCCTTGATGCTCGCGGACGATGCCGTACGACATGAAAAGGCCAAGTCCGGTGCCCGTCTCCTTGGTGGTGAAATGCGGTTCGAACAGGTGGTGGCGATTCTCCT
>VBII01000299.1 GCA_005887735.1 Chloroflexota bacterium | reverse complement strand
GGGCGACCTGTCTGAGAACTTCGAGTACCACGCCGCCAAGAACGAGCAGGGAATGATGGAAGCCCGCATCAACGAGCTCGAGGCGATCATCAAGAACCACGTGCTCATCGAGAAGCAGGCTGCGCGCGGAGTGGTCGCGATGGGCAACACCGTTCGCTTCGCCGAGGATGGCGCGGATGAGGAGACATACCGCATCGTCGGTCCCGCCGAGGCGGACCCGAAGGCCGGCCGTGTGAGCTATGAGTCTGCGCTGGGCAAGGCATTGATC
>VBII01000298.1 GCA_005887735.1 Chloroflexota bacterium | reverse complement strand
AAAAGATCACCTCAGCCTGCGCGCCGCTGAGATCATCACCTCCCGCATTGGGGCGAGCGAGTTGGTCGACCTAGGCGAGGAGATCCGGCGGCTCAGGCTGATCAAGCGCGAAGACGAGGTCGACAACCTGCTGCGCGCGGCCGCCATCACGGACGCGGCCGGCGAGGAGGTCTTCTCGCGGATGCATGCCGGCCAGACGGAGGTCGACGTCGCATTGATGATCGGTTCGGTCATCGGCAAGCTCGGCGGCACACTTTCATTTGAGACCTTGGTGCAGTCGGGGCCGAACTCCGCTCTTCCTCACGCGAAGCCTTCGAGTCGTGCGCTGGCCCCGGGCGATTTCGTGCTGCTGGACTTCGGCGCGGCTTTTGACGGCTACAAGGCGGACACGACCCGCATGGCTGTCGTCGGCGAGCCAAGCGCCAAGCACCTCGAGATCCACGGCCTCGTCCTCGACGCCCATGACGCTGCGATAGCTATGGTGCGGCCGGGTGTCACAACCGGAGACGTCGACTCCGCGGCGCGCGGGGTCATCGAGGCCGGCGGTTATGGCGAGCGCTTCTTTCATCGGGTGGGCCACGGCCTGGGCCTCGAAGGGCACGAGGATCCGAGCCTCGACCCCGGCTCGCAGCGAATCCTCGAGGCCGGCATGGTGTTCACCATCGAGCCCGGCATCTACATTCCCGGCTTTGGGGGCGTGCGCATCGAGGACGATGTGGTCGTCGAGGACGATGGTTGCCGCGTGCTGACGAAGGCGGACCGGTCGCTGCGGGTCATCACCACGCACTGATGCTCGCGCCCGGTATGCGACGCACGGCGCAGCGGACGATGGTCTACAACGCGATCGTTCGGCTGGGCAGCCACTGCACGGCCGAAGAGATCACCGATGAGCTGCACAGGTCCAAGCCGGGATTTCCGCGCAGCACCGTGTACCGCGCCCTGGAGGCGCTCACGGCTTCAGGATCTGTCTACGCGGCGCACCTCGGTGATGGCCCAACGCACTATGAGCTGGCAAGTGGCGACCATCACCACGCCGTGTGCCAGGTCTGCGGCGGCGTGATGCACATCCAGGAAGAGCTGGTCAGCGAGCTCGAGACGCACCTAGAGCAGGGACACGGGTTCAAACCGGTCCGGACGGATGTCCTCGTGGTCGGCGTCTGTGACGAATGCTCGCGCAACCCGACGCCGCCTGCCGCCCGGCGCCGCATCATCGACCCCCACCACCGCCCCAACTAACATTTGCGCCGAATCACTCGGCGTCATAAGGGAGAGGTCAGATGGAATCCAAGATCGTCGGCACCGTGATGCCAGTCCTCGAGCTGAACATGCAGCCCAACGAGAAGGTCTTCGCCGAGTCGGGCGAGCTCTCCTGGATGTCGATGGCGATCCAGATGCAGACCGGCATGTCGGTCGGCGGGCAGCAGGGCGGATTTCTCGGGGCACTCGGCAGGGCCGTGGCCGGCGGCACGCTCTTCATGACCGAGTACACCGCGGCCGGCGGTCCCGGGCTGCTGGCGTTTGCGGCCAAGCTGCCGGGTCAGATCCTCCCCCTGGAGATCACACCGGGCCAGGGCTACATGGTCCACCGGCACGGCTTCCTCTGCGCCACGCTCGGCGTCCAGTTCTCGATCGGGTTTCAGCAGCGACTCGGCGCAGGCGTCTTCGGCGGCACCGGCTTTCGGCTCCAGAAGCTGACCGGGCAGGGGCAGTCGTGGGTGGCTTTGAACGGCGAGGTGGTCGTCTACGACCTGCAGCCGGGCAACACTCTGCGCGTGCATCCGAGCCAGGTCGGGATGTTCCAGGAGTCCGTGCAGTTCAACGTCGTCACGGTGCCAGGCATCCAGAACATGTTCTTCGGCGGCTCTGGACTGTTTCTCGCGGCCCTGACCGGGCCGGGGAGGGTGTGGCTCCAGTCGATGAGCATGCAGCACCTTGCGCATGCGATCCAGGAATACCTGCCCAAGGCAGGGTGAGGAGGAGACGGCGATGGCACGATACCTTTTTCAAGCGTCGTACTCGGCGGAGGGCATCAAAGGTGTCCTCAAAGACGGTGGCACGGGACGTCGCAGCGCCGTGGAGGCGGCGGCCAAGTCGCTGGGAGGAAAGCTCGAAGGCTTTTACTTCGCCTTTGGCGAGACGGACGTCTTTGTGATCGTCGATGGGATTGACAACGCAACGGCCGCGGCGTTTTCGATGGGGGTGGGTTCGACGGGGTCGTTGAGCAAGCTCAAGACTGCTGTGCTGATGACGCCGGAGGAGATCGACCAGGCGGCGAAGAAGACTATGTCGTACCGCGCTCCAGGCCGGTAGCAAGTTAGTTGGCGGATCGATGGCTGACTTTCGACTGCTTCGGCACGCTCATCGATTGGCGCCACGGCATTCGAACGACGGGAGAGCTGCTTTTTCCCGGCCGCGGCCAGGACTTCCTCGACACTTACATCGCCCTCGAGGCTGAGGTCGAGAGCGAAGGGTCATTCAAGCGCTACCGCGCGGTGCTGACGGAAACGACGCGCCGCGCGGCCAAGCGCCTGGAGGTGGAGCTGAAGCCCGACGACGCGACCGCGCTCGTCTCGACCATCCCTTACTGGCCTCCCTTCGACGACGTCGGCCCGGCGCTGGGCGAGCTGCGGAAGCAGGGTTGGAAATTCGCGCTGCTGACGAACTGCGATCGCGACATCATCGCCCTGACGCAGCGCCGCCTTCCGGCCAACTTCGACGCCGTCGTGACGGCCGAAGACGTCTCCGCGTACAAGCCGAGCCCGGCGCACTTCCGCCTCTTCCAGTCAACGTTCGCCTCGTCCGCAAGCGCGTGGATCCACGTCGCGCAGAGCTACTTCCATGACATCCAGCCCACGCACGAGCTGGGCATCACGCGGATCTGGGTCAACCGGCAGGGCGAAAAGGACGACACCTCACTTGCTGACGCGGTGATCCGCGGCCTGGCCGAGCTGCCAGCTGCGATTGGGCGGTTGGTCGCGCGATAGATCGACCCACAGCCGCGTTAATTGAATGCAGTGGCTCCGTACCTCGCAGGTGTTGCTCTGGGCCTGCCCGCCATGCTGGTGTGGCACCTGCCGCGACGATGGTG
>VBII01000005.1 GCA_005887735.1 Chloroflexota bacterium | reverse complement strand
AGATTCCTCCGTGGAACGTGAATGTGAAGGTGATCTGCAGTCCAGAGCAGTCGTTGGGGGCTCCCGGGCTTGGTGCCGGACATGGCCATACCTGGCTGCCGGACGGTACGAATCGGACATTGTGCGAGCTCGCCGCAAAGAAACCGTCTGGTGATGGGTTGATAGATGCGTCGCAGTTGCTGATGTTTCCCGGAAAAACAGGCGGAATGCACAGCTGTTCTTGGGCCGGTATCCCTCGCAGGCCTGAGGTGCATGTGCCGGTGCTGAAGCAGAACTCGCCGTCATAGGTGCGACCGCTGCTGTCTGAGATGTGGAGATGAAACTCACTGCCGCCTCCGTTTGGAGTGCGGCCGTAGAGGATGAACGGAAGGGCGGGGATGTTTACGGTGGCGTTAGGACCGGTCGCGATGAGTCCAATCTGGCCTAGGTTGAACGTGATGCTGGCCTGCGGCCCGTTCTGCGGAGTTGCGTTCGTCGAATAGTGGTTGATCGCCGACCCTCGCCAGTAACCGTTGTCCGCCGTCAGGTCCCAGGCATCGAGCGCTTGTGCTTGCGCCACCCAGGTGGCGTTGTCGGTGGCACCCACTGACGGGCTGCAGGTGCTGCCTGCGTCAGGGACGATGCAGACCTGGTTCAGACCGTGATCAACGGCGTTCTTGCAAACGTTCGCAACGGAACCTGGGATGTTGGTCCACAGAGCTCCGAGGTCGGCGCTCAGGATCGGCAACGTTTCGAACGTAAAACCATTTCCGTCCAGCGTGGCCGCGATGCACGCGGCATAAGGACTCGCATCTATATTGGCCGGGTCGAAGCTGCCCAGTATGGGATTGGAGACCGTCGCCTCGACGGGCGCTGCGGTTTGAAGACCTACGGCCAGGGAAAACGCAGCCAAGACCGAACCGAGCTTGGACGACAGCTGCATAGGCATGCTTGTGCGCAATGGTCGGACCCCTTCCTCGTGGCACGAATGGCCGGTGGCGTGCAAGGGTAAGGCATGGCTGGCATTTTGTTAAGCATCAAAATTAGGGCCCTTGCATGGTCCGGCTTAACGGCGCGGTATCTGGTTAGTTGAGCTCTTCGGTCGGTGGCGTTCCGCCCAGGCGGCGCATCAGCTCCTCGAGGAGGTGGCGCGTCTCCGGGTCTGCCATCAGCCGCTCCTGCATCTGTTCGGCCGAGCGGCGGATCTCGGGGTCCGACATCAGGCGCTCGGACATCGCTTCGAACCGCGATGCCATGTCCTTCATCGCGCTCTCCTGCGCCACCTGGATCAGGATCGGTTGGCTCGCCGCCGCAGCCACCGCCTCGGCCTGAGCGCGGACCATCTCGATCCCCTTGCAGCCCAGGCACTCGCCTTTGAGCCCGCAGTGACAGAGCTGAGGACGCAGGCGATCGAGCGCCGCGTGAAGGTCGGAAAGGTCGATGGGTCCTGCCACGATCGAGAGCTTACGAGCCTTTGGTTTTACCCGTGTACATCGCTTCGATCTCGTTGCCGTAGTGGTCCGCCACCACCTTCCGCTTGACGTCCGGCTTCAACGAAAGCTCGCCCGACTTCTCGGTGAAATCGTGCGGCAGCAGCGTGAAGTACTTGATCGTCTCCCAATGTCCGAGCCTGGAGTTCACGCGGTCGACCGTCTGCTGGACGTGCCTCTTCAACGCAGCTTCATCGAGGCCCTGGTTCTTCGCCGCCTCCCAATCGGGAACGATGAGAGCGGTCACGTATGGGCGCGACTCGCCTATCACCACGGCGCGAGAGATGATCGGATCGCTCAGCAGGTCGTGTTCGAGCTGAACAGGCGCGATGTATTTGCCGCCCGCGGTCTTGAAAAGCGATTTCTTCCGATCGGTGATCTTCAGGAACCCGTCGCTGTCGATGTCGCCGATGTCGCCGGTGTAGAACCAACCGTCCCTCAGAACCTCCGCCGTGGCTTCGGGCTGGTTGTGGTAGCCGACCATGTTGCCCGGACCCTTGACCAGGATCTCGCCATCGTCGGCGATCTTCAGCTGGACACCTTCGAACGGCTTGCCGACGGTCAGGAACTTGTGCGCGTACAGCGTGTTCGAGCACACGCCGGACGAGGTCTCGGTCAGACCCCAGCCATTCAAGATCGGCACCCCGAGGGCCCAGAAAAACTCCTCGACCTCCCTGGACAGCGCAGCCCCGCCGCTGACGAAGAAGCGCAGGCGCCCGCCGGTGAGAAGTGTGCGGACGTTGGTCAGCACGAGGCGATCGGCGATCCGGCGCTGGGCGCTCAGAAGCGGACCCGGATTTTTCGTCTGCGAGAAACGCGCGCCGACCGCGACGGCCCACCGGAAGACCGACTGCCGCATCGAGCTCGATTTGCGGACACGAGCCATTACGGCCGCATACATCTTTTCGTACACCCGAGGCACGCTGCACATGACCGTCGGCTTGATCTCCCGAATCTCCTCAGCGAGATGGTCGGGCCCGCGGGAGATCCAGGTCTGGCCCGCGTAGAGGATGTCGTCGAAGATGTCGTTGATCCGGCCGAAGACGTGGGCGTAAGGCAGCCAGGAGATCGACGCGTCCTGATCCGTCAGTGGATGCGCCTTGACCGCCTGGCGACTGAGGTCGACGACACAGCGGTGCGCGAGCTCGACACCCTT
>VBII01000297.1 GCA_005887735.1 Chloroflexota bacterium | reverse complement strand
GACCGGCCGGTCAACTGGACCAGCCCGCATCACATCGAGTTCTGGTCGCATGGCGGCCCAAGCAATCTTTCCAACCTGCTCCCGCTCTGCTACCACCACCACCGCCTTGTCCATGAGGGGGGATGGCAGGTGGTGAGGGCGGGCGAAGCCGTGAAGTTCATTCCACCTGATCGGGTGGTGAGAAGACGCGCCCGCTTGCCGGGGATGTCCCGAGCGGCTTAGCCGCCGTGCTTCTTCTTGCTCTTGGGGGGTGAGCCGGCCGGTTGCGGAGGAGCGACCTCGGCTGCGGGTGTGACCGACGGCGCGGCTGATGGTGATGCCTCTACGGCTGTGGGCGTAGCGGTCGACTGCTGGGCCTGCACTCCGCCTGACCCGGGGGCGCTGCTTGCGCTTGGGAGTTTGATCGTGCCGGTTTGGGCGGCCACGCCGACCGTCACGAGGGCGGTCGCGAGGGCTCCCAGCATCAGGTTCAACGGCTTGCTCATACCACTAGAACGCCTTGGCGGGAAAAGAAGAGGGCCGGAGGGAGATCCGGCCCTTGGCTGGGTTACGGGTTGAAGCTAGTCGCCGCCCTGGTCGCCGCCGCCGCCACCTTCGTGGTCGCCGCCGTTCTCGTGCTCACCGCTTGTGCTCGACTGGGTCGCGGCCGCTCCGGTCTCGTTGTCGTCGTTGGTCTCGGTGTCCGTGTCGGTGTCGGTGTCGGTGTCGGCCGGCTCGGTGGTGTCGGCCGGCTCCGCGGTTGGCGGGGCCTCGGGCGTGTCGGTCGGTTCGGGGGTGTCGGTCGGCTCGGTGCGGGTTCCGGTCGCTTCGTCGCCGAACGTCGTCGCATGCTGGCCCACCACCCTGGCCAGAGAGAAGCCCGTGTGGGCTGACGCGCCGACAGCAGCGACCAGCAGCGCCCCCGCTGCAGCGCCGACGATCAGTACGACTGGTCTTTTCATGCCTCTACAAACGCCCCGCCCGGACCAAGTCGGAAGTCATCGGTTAGTGGTCGGTGGGGGTGGGGGACGGGTTGGCCGATTCGCCTGAATCGCCCGAGCTGCCCGAACCCGAGTGGTTGTCAGTCGGCTCGGGCGATGGCGACGGTTCCGGCGATTCCCGGGGCTCGGCGGTGTTGGACGGCTCGGGCTGCTCGGTGGGCTCCGGCCGCTCGGCCGGCGCTGCGGGCGACTGCCGGACAGGTGCCGCCGGCGGCGCCGCTTGCGGCCGGGCCGGGCTCGGCGTCGACTCGGAGCTCGGCGGGACCGCCTCGATGACCGACTTCGCGCGCTCCGTCCAGACGGCCGGGTTGGTGCTGCCGGTGGCCGCATAGGCCGTCAGGCCGAGAATCCCGGCCAGGCCGATCGCCAAGGCGGCCGGCGCAAAACGCCACGCGCCGACGCGACCAGCCGCACCCCCCGAGAGATAGCGCGGGGCGGAAAATCGTGGTTGCACCCGGTCGAGCTCTGCCCGCAGGCGCCAGTTGAAATGCGGCCCGAGCGGGTCCGGGTCAGTCTTCGGCATAGGTCTCACTGGTGTCTGAAGGAAACGCCGTGCGCGGGGCAAGTGAGAAGGGCGAGTCGAGCTCAGCCCGAAGTCGTTCGCCCGCCTGTTGCAGCCGGGTTCCGATCGTCCGCTCTGAAACACCGATCGCTGCCGCGGTTTCGCGGTTGTTGTAACCGTGGTAGTGGCGCAGCACGATCGCGACCGCCAGCTTGGGTGGAAGGGATCGGAGAGCGGTCAGGAGGTCCGGCCGCGCTGCAGCCTCGGCCGGGTCGGTGGACGTGGCGGGACGGCCGAGGCGGCGGAGGATCTCGCCCACGCTCCGCAGCTTCGCCCGGCGCCGGTATGAGATCGCCCGATTGACCGCTATGCGGTGGACCCAGGCCTCGGCCGGGGCATCGGGACGCCAGCGTTTCCAGGCCTGGAACGCCTGGACGAACGCGTCCTGGGCGCAGTCCTCAGCTTCGTCCGGGTCGCGCAGGATGACCGACAGCGTCCGGTACACGCGCGGGTACGCGGTCCGGTAGAGCCGGTCGAAATCCTCCCGCGAACCGGGTTGGTAGCCCTCCCCCACAGCTATGGATAACGAA
>VBII01000296.1 GCA_005887735.1 Chloroflexota bacterium | reverse complement strand
AACGTGACCGCCACGGTGCCGTGCTCATCGGTCCGAACGTTTTGGGTGCTAGTGGTTGCGGCCGGGCTCGTCATGTAAATCTCCTTATATCAATAGTTTTATATACATTAGCTTAGTCGCTTTGGTATCTTGGTGTCGTGCCGATTGCTCTCCAGGACCTCGGCCGAGCCGTCAAGCAACTCCAGTACCGCCATCACCGGGCGATGGACCGCCGGCTGCGAGAGGCCGGGACTTCACTCCCGCAATGGGACGCGCTGCGCGCAATCGCCAGGAGCCCCCAGGTGTCCGCTCATGCCCTCGCCGAGATCACGTTCCAGAGCGACCAGTCATTCGGCGCGCTTGCCAACCGGCTCGAGAAACGGGGACTGATCCGGCGCGTGGCGGGGCCCGGGCGCGCAATTCGCCACAGACTCACACCCAAAGGCGAGGCGACGCTGCAAAAGGGTTATGAGGCCGTCGACCAGGTATTTGAAGCATCGTTCGCGCCTCTTACCAGCCGCCAGCGTGTCGAGCTTCACAAACTGCTCCGTAGGGCGCTCGTGGAGGGGAATCCGCCCCAGCGTATGGGGTTTGATCGCTCCCGCCCTTAAGCTGGAAGCATGAGTCGCGGTTTCCGGAACTCAGACGAGACCAGGGCGCTGGAAGACAAGGCAACCTCCGAGTCGATCAACGCGATCCTCGAGCGCGATCGCGAGCAGGCCTCCCACGCGGCCGAAGTTCGCGCCCACGGCCAGTACGGGCTGTGCGAGAGCTGCGGGAAGCCGATCGGCGCCGAGCGTTTGGAGGCACTGCCCACGGCGACCCGCTGCATCCGCTGTCAGGCGGAGTGGGAGCAGGTCAACCGCCTCTGATCGGATCGGCGTCAGCCGGTGAGGATCTCCATGTCGAGGTGCTCCAGCCGAGCCGTGGGTCGTCAGTATCGAGAAGGAGTGACGCTCACCAGCCGAAGTAGGAAGTGGCCTGCAGGATCAGCACGGCCACGACCCACACGCCGGCGATGATGATGGCCGCGGGCCAATTGCCCTGGAGCGCCCTCCTCACGATCACCAGGATCGTGCCCCACGGGATCACGTAGCTGGCGCCAGCCCGGGGGTGGCCCAGCGCGATCGCCACGTTGATGGCCATCAGGAGGACGACGACCCAACCGAGGAAACCCAGGTCGGGGAGACCCATAGCTCCGCCGCCGATCGCCATCGCCAGCCCGCCGATTCCCCGCGGCGCGGTCCGGTCGGTGGCGACGGCGGCCATGGTGTGGTGAGGTTTCACGAGCATGACCAGGCAAGTGCCAAGCAGCCCGTTGCCGAGGACCACGAAACCGACCGCCACTCCGACATCGTTCTGGTACTTCGCGTTGCTCAGGGAGAGGGCCAGTCCGGCGAGGCCGAACACGATGACGGCGAATCCAAGCAGTGTTCCAACCCCGAAGACGCTCTTGGAGATGACCGACGTCAGCACAAGTCGGTGACTTTAGCGCGGTTTTTCGGTGCCGTGACCCCTCAAGGAAAAATCGCCCCCGGACCGCGTTGGATCAGGCCCGTGGACGGTGGGCCGTCCTCTTGTGGACGTTCAGCAGGGCTGCGGTGGGGAAGGCCTGGCCGCACTTCTCGCACAGGATCGCGCGAACGACCTCGCGCCTTGCGATGGGGGGCAGGTCCTTGGTCGAGTAGGTCGTGTCGCCCTCGGGCAGCGGCCCGGTGATGATGCCTGACGATCCACCCGGCCATCCGGAATCGACGCCTTCGGTGCCGCCTGGATTCGCCTCGTGGGGAAGCGGATGCGCCTCGGGAAGCTCGGCCGGGAACGAAGGTGGTTTGCGCGGGTGCCTTTTCATCCCTCCAGCTATACGACGCCCGCTAGGCGACTGCACGGCCGAACTGCCGCGCGCCGATGACCACGGCGATGATGGACAGCACGACCAGGATCAAGACCCCTTTGGCCACGCTCGGGTCGCCGAGGTTGTCGTTGAATATGTGCCGAGCGGCGTCGACCGCATAGAGCAGCGGATTCAGCGCTGCGATGTTCTGCAGCCATTGCGGCGCGATTGTCATTGGCAGGAGGACCCCGGACAGCAGAAGGATCGGCAGCGTCGAGGTGAACACGATCGGCGCATAGCTGTCTTCGCTCCTCACCGCGAGCGCGACCGCATAGGCGATGGAGGCGGTGAGCAGGCCGATCAGCCCGATCAAAGCGAGCACCACCACGACGCCGAGCGGGTGGATGTTCAACCCGAACGGGAGCGCGATCACGATGAGGATGAGCGACTGGACGACGATCGAAACCATGTCGCGCAGGGCTCGGCCGAACAGCAGCGCGACACGGCTGACCGGGGTGACCCGGAGCCGTTCGATGACACCCATGCGCAGCTCGGCGATGAGGCTGAACCCCACGCCCGCGGCGCCGAACATGCCGAGCTGCACCAGCAGTCCGGGAACGAAGACGTTGTACGCGCCGCCGGGAGGGAAGCCCCGCATCTGCGCCATCGGCTTCAACAGAGGCGCGAACAGCACCAGATACAGAAGGGGCTGAAGCACGCCGAGTGCGATCCAAACGGGGTTGTGCATCAGCAATCCGAAGTAGCGGCCGAAGACCAGCCACGTGTCCCGCATCAGTTTCATGCCGCGGTCTCCCGCAGCGAGCGTCCGGTCTGCCGCAGGAAAACGTCATCGAGACTCGGGCGGTGCAGCTCCATGGTCACGAGCTGCATGTGGGCCCCGTCGAGCAGGCGAAGAATCGCCGGCATCGCGACCTCTCCGCGGTCCACATAAAGATGGACGGAGCCGTTCTCGACCTTTGCCTCTCGGACGAACGGCTGCTCCTTGATCAGCTCTAGTGCGTGCTGCTGTTCCCCGGCGACACTAAGGGTGACCACGTCGCCGGCGACGGCGCGCTTCAGCTCCTCGGGGGTGCCCTCGACGACGATCTTTCCGTAGTCGATGATCGCCACGCGGTCGCAGAGGGCGTCTGCCTCGTCGAGGTAGTGCGTCGTCACGAAGATCGTGGTGCCGCGGTCATGCATGCGCCGAACTTCGTCCCAGACCCTCGCGCGGCTTTGTGGATCAAGCCCGGTGGTCGGTTCGTCGAGGAACAGAAGCTGCGGATCGTGGACCAGGCCGAGGCCGATGTCGAGCCGGCGCTTCTGGCCGCCGGAGTAGGTGCCGACCTTGCGGTCCGCGGCACCCTCCAGCTCGAGCATGTCGATCAACTCCGCCGCGCGCTTGTGCGCAGCCTCCACCGACATTCCATACAGGCGGCCTTGAAACACGAGCTCGGTGCGTCCTGTGATCTCTCGGTCGGCGCCGCCGGCCTGGCCGACGTAGCCGATTCGTTCG
>VBII01000295.1 GCA_005887735.1 Chloroflexota bacterium | reverse complement strand
TGCCTCCTTGGCGACATCCACGACAAGTGCTCCTACGGCCCGTGGAAGCGCGGCTTGAACAAGGTCATGCTCGAAGAGAACTTCCACCTCCGCAACGGCCGCACCTGGATGAAGCGCATCGGCGCTTCCGGCGGCGCGGCGAAAGACGAGCTGCAGTGCGCGGTGGACTGGATGTTTCCACTCAGCGTCGAATGGTTCGGCCTACCCGACTCCAAGAAGATGCACTCGACGCAGCTCGAGTACCGGCTCAAGGGCCTCACCAACGACCAGCTCCGCCAGTGGTGGCTCTCGACCGTCGTTCCGTACTGCGAGCAGATCGGGGTCAAGGTGCCGGCGCACAAAGACACCCGCGACGGCAAGGAAGTGTGGGAGCTCGACTATCCCTTTCCGTGCGAGTTCGACGCCGAGAACAAGCGCTGGGACTTCAACCAGCCGATCACGTGGGATGACGTGCTCGCCCGCTGGCGCGCCCGCGGCCCCCGCAACGCAGAGATGGTCGCGATGTTCCAGGAGGAGTTTCACAACTTCCGGAAGACCCATCACAAAGAGTCGTGATGGATCGGTACTGGAATGCGCTGACCGAGGTCCAGGATCCGGAGATGCCGGTGAACCTCGTGGACCTCGGTGTGATCTACGCCATCGACGAACGCGATGGAGTCGTTGCGGTCGACCTCACGTTCACCGCGATGGGCTGCCCCGCGTCGGAGTTCATCCTCGACGACGTCCGCGAGCGCCTGTTGCGGGAGCCCGGCGTGCGCGAGGTGCGCATCAACGTCGTGTGGGACCCGCCGTGGACGGCAGCCCGCTTGAGCGAGGCCGGCCGCGACGCACTCGAAGCCTGGGGTCTCGCCGTTTGACGGACTACAAGCGAGTCAGCGGAGACGCCGTCGAGTACGGGGTCTTCGCGCGCAAGACACGCGGGGAACCGCTGCACCAGGTCGGCAGCGTCGTCGCGCCGGACGCCGACCTCGCCATGGCCTACGCGCGCGCGACCTACGACGAGGAACGCTGGTGCGAGATGGCGATCGTACGCAAGGACGACGTCATAACCCTGTGGCAGCCCGGGGAAGCGTGAGCCTGTCCGACCTCGTTCTGTCGCTGGCGGACAACAAGCAGATGCTTGGGCTCAGGTACGCGGAGTGGGCGACGCGCGCACCTTCGCTGGAGGCGGACATCGCCGCAGCAGCAATGGGACTCGACGACCTGGGCCACAGCCGCGTCCTGTACGGATGCCTCGAACCCCTCGGCGCCGACCCACGAGGTCCCGAGCGCGAATCGGACGCGGCCAGCCTGCGCAACCTCGCCTACTTCGACGAGCCGTGGACCGAGTGGAGCCAGTTCGTGGCGGCCAACGCGGTCCTCGATACCGCGTTCACTGCGATGATCGAGGCTTGTGTCGGCGGCTCGGTGGAGGTCCTCCAACATCGCCTGCGCAAGATGCTGATGGAGGAGCGCTACCACTTCCTGCACGGGCGCAGCTGGCTGCGGTCAGGCATTGAATCCGCACCGCTCGAGCGCGCGTGGCGGGAGGCGATCGAATGGTTCGGCCCGCCCGACGGCGAGACGGCGGCCCTACACCGCGAGGGCAAGCTCAGCATGGGTCCGTCCGAGCTGCGAGCCCATCTGGAGCAGCAGCTCGAGATGCAGGCACCCCGCGTGAACGTCGATTGGAGAAGCTGGGACCCTGTCCGAAGGCGTGGCAAGCCAGGTGCGATCGACGCGCACACATTTGGCATGCTGCGCGGCCTCGAGGAGAAGAAGTACGCGCCGCCACCCGCCGCGAAACAAGCCGCTTCCTGAGCCGCGCTGCCCGCACTGCAAGGCGTCCGATGCCGAGGTCATCTCGCTGTTCGGCACGCAGGCGATGACGCTTCAGTACCGATGCCGCAAGTGCGGAACGGTCTTCGAAGCGATCAAGTACTAGGGCTCGTCCCCGTCCGATTTGTCGCCCGACGAGCGGCGGCGCCGCATCATCGCAAGAGGCAGTCCCGCCAGCACCACCACCACGATAAGGATCGCGACGATGATCGGCAGGACCTGGCCACCTCCCACGACCACCGCTCCAGATGCGGGCGACGACTGCTTGTAGCCTGCCGCGAAGTAGCCGAGCTTGGTTGTAGTTGTGATGATGGTGAACGGCGGCGCGGTCGAGGCGTGGCCGATCGAGTGCCAGGCCCCTTCCGGGTCATCGGCCCGGTATACGTCGTCAGGCTGCGGTTCAAGGTTGGAATAGAGCATCTCGAGGTTGGCCGGCGTGACCAACGGTGCGCTGGCGGTGATCTGGTAGACGTTGGTGACGAACTTCAGGCCCGGAGGCTGCGGACAGGTCGCCAGTGGGGTGATGTCGACAGTGATTGTCGTGCGACCGGTGGTATCGAACGCTCCCGGAAGGAAGCCGATGACGATTTGGCCGTCGTCGGTGAAGGCGGAGTTCGCATCGCTTTTCCCGTTGATCACCTTGATCTCGACGTGGCCGGATTTCGGCTTGATGTTGGCGCCGGCCTGCGGCGGCGGACACGTCCAGTTGTAAGCCTGCGGGGGCCCGAATCCGTCGTAGAACCCCGGAGCGACCATCCATGCCGCGAGCAGGTAGATCGCCGCTGCGACCGCGAGAATGGCGCCGCGCTTCACAACCCGAGATCGGCGATGACATGGCCGATGATGGGCCCGACGAGGTCCTTGCACGCCCAACGCCAAAGGGCAAGCAGCAAGCCCGCCGCGGCGACTGCGCCGAGAAATGCGGGGGGATGGGACAGGACGTGGGCCAATGTCCACAGCAAAGTGCTGCCGAGGATCGCGAGCGGAGCCCCACCCACCTCCTCGAGAACGGCGTAGAGCACTCCACGAAACGCGATCTCCTCCCCGATCGAAACGGCGATCGCCGCGAACGCCAAGCCCGCAGGCAGCATGGGCATCGCCCCGGACCGCGCGGCCGCGGGCAGCAACAGCACGGCGCCCAGCGCCAGGCCCCCGAGGAGGCGCAGCCCGAACCGCGACCTGCCAAGGCCCAGAAGCTCGCTGCGCCAACCCACCGCGATAGCAGCGAGGGCGGCGCCGCCGAGTAGCAGAGCCGCCGGCGCGAGCCCGGGCTCCTGCACGACCATGGCGCGGGACAGCTCCACGACCAACACGTATCCCGCCACGAGCCCTGCGCGGAGGAGAGTCCGGCTTTTGGCCGTGGAGATCAATGCGCCAGCCGGTCGGGGGCGGCGTACACATTGAACCGCTCGCCGCGAAGGAAACCCACCAGCGTCTGGTTGAAGTCTCGCGCCAGCGCTACCGCAAGGCTCGATGGGGCTCCCACCGCGGCGACCACCGGAATCCCAGCGGTGATCGATTTCTGAATGATCTCGTAGCCCGCCCTGCCGCTCACGACAAGGATCGAATCGTGAGCCGGCAGCCGGCCGTCGAGGAGCATCCGTCCCACCACCTTGTCGACGGCGTTGTGCCGGCCGACGTCTTCGCGCATGCATACCGGCTCGCCGCGTGGGTCGAACAATCCCGCGCCGTGCAGGCCGCCAGTGCGATCGAAAACCCCCTGGCTGGAGCGCAGCCGTTCGACCAGCCGAGGCAGCATCGCCGCATCGATCGAAGGCCCCGCCGGCAGACCCGCGAGGTCGCGGCGCAGGTCCTCGATCATCACCGCGCCGCAGACGCCGCAGGCGGAGCTGGAAAGCATCGACCGCTCGGGCTTCCGGCGTCGCGTGCGCGCCAGGTGGACATCGACCTGGTTGGAGTCGACGATCGACGCCTCGACGTGAACAGCTCCTTCGGTTTCGCCGGATTCGGCGGAGATGCGCAGCCCGCGAACGTCATCCGCTGTGCGCACGATGCCCTCCGCGAAGAGCAGGCCCAACGCCAGCTCGATGTCCTGGCCGGGAGTGCGCATCACAACGGAAAGGGGCTCGCCGTCGAGCAGCAGCTGGAGCGGCTCCTCCATAACGACCGCGTCCGGCGCGTCGCTCCAGCTGCCCGCATTCCACCTGCGGATCCGGATGTCTGGTGCGGCGGGCCTCGGCATCAGCCTTCGGCGGCCTCCAGCTGGCGCGCCCCTCGTGGTACGGCGGTCGTGATCGCAAAGCCTCGCCACGACGTGACGCGCTCGGGCTTGAGATCGATCACCACGGGAACCTCCGAGATGTCGAGCCCGTAACGCTCGGCGATCGCCTCGCCGTCCATCGCCGCGGCAAACGTGCCGCGCACACACGCGCCGACCATCAGCGAAGGACGGAAGCGATGGTGCGACTCGACCACCAGCGCGCCCGGCGAGCCGTGGCGAGGCCGCCCGCTGGTGGGAGCGACGCTCACCTGGCCGTGATCGACCTCCCAGAACGCAGGCCGGACGACAGGCATGCCTCCTTCTATCCAGCACGCATATCCGCGCGATACGCCCGCGAGGCGGCGGCTGACGTCCGCAGGGACGGCGGGTACCCGCGCCGCCTGCGCAGCGGGAAACGGGGCGCCCGCGACGAGGTCGGCATCGGTCAACTTCATCCGCAGCACAACGCGGTTGTAGGGCATCCATTCGCGAGGAAGCTTCGCCAGGTCCAGCGCATAGCCCGCGATGAACGGTGCGTTGCGCAGGGCGTAGCCGGCCATTCCAAAGAAGTAGCTCGGGCCTTCGAGCATGGCGCGGACCTGGCTCGAAACATTGAGTGGGTCGAACACCTCGAGCGCGCCGCGCAGCAGCACGGCTTCGGACCCGCCGTCGACGAGAAAAGCAGCCCTCGGATCGCGCTTGGCGATGACCGTCTTGGCGGCAAAACGTGACGTCGTCATCCAGATCGAGCCGCCCGCAAAGCTGAAGACCGCGGGGTTGACCAGCGGGGTGCGGCCTGCGCGCAAGGCGAGCATTCCGATCGTGGTCCGCCCCAGAATCGTGCTTGCTTCGCGGGTCAGTCGCATAGGGCCACTTTAGAGGCTCTCCAGCGTTTCTCGGATCCGGTCCAGCGCGCTCTCCAGGCGGTGGCGCACCATCCCGTCCAGCCTTCGCGCGACGGCGGCCCCGATCACCGAAACGGGCGGCTCATACGCGATGCGCAGTTCGATCCGCACGCCGTTCGGGTCCGGCTTGAAGCGGAATCCTCCCTCCTGCTTGATCAACCCGGATTCCGAGATCCAGCCGATCTCGTCGGGGCGGCGCCAGCGGTCAAGGCGCAGCACGCTTTTGAGCGGCAATCCAAACACTGCCATCTCCACCGTGTAGCGCGCGCCGACCCCCCTGGTCTTGGTACCGACGGGTTCCCAACGGCTTACGCCCTCGAGCACATCTGCAACGTGCCGGTAGTCGGCGAAATAGTCGAAGGCCCGCTCCGGCGTGGTCTTTACCGTGACCCCCGCCGAGAATTCCAGGCGCGACATCAAAGCAAGATATGCGTGTGGTCACCTGGAATGACGGACGCGTCTCGATCCAAGCCTCCGTCGCAGTCTCCACGCAGCTCACCGGCGCGGCGCTGCGGAACTCATATGGGGAGTCGATACGCCGCCTCACCCTCGGCCTCCTCCAGCTCCGAGACGACACCCTGCGGGTGGGGCCGGTCGTGCTGCTGCGCTTCGGGCGGCCGAAGGTGACGCGCAGCGCGGTCGATTGGCCCATCGAGGGCGGTCTGCTGGCGGGCGCGCCGGGGGGCCACTGGCGCCTCCAGGCGAGCGCCGGTCAGGTCGAGGCCTCGCTCAGCGGCTACCGGCCGGCGCTGCCCCGCCCGCTGTACGTCCTCTCCCACCTGCATGTCCACCAACTTTTCACCCGACTCTTCCTGCTGCGGCTGCACGGCCGGGAACCTGTGCCCGGGGCAATTGCGTCCGCGGAGGACCGCAGACGCTCGGCGGCAGTGGACGCGACGTTCTGCTTCACCCTGGCCGGTTTTGCAGGGCGGTGCCGTCTGCGCCGGACGCTGGCGATCGCGATCGTCTATCACGTCGCATGTTGGAGCCTCACCGGGCGAACGCTGGGCGGAATGGTGACGAGGCAGCGGGTGGTCTCGGTGGACGGCTCGCGCCTGACCCCAGCCCAATCGCTCCTGCGGCTGGCTCTGCTACCTATGTCGTGGCTCGTCCGGCGCCCAATCCACGACGAGATCGCTTGCACCGATGTAGTTACCGACTAAAAAGAAAGGGGCGGCCAGGCCGCCCCTTAAGGATTGAACGGTCGCTTGCTTACGCGCGCGCTCCAGACGTGCTTCCGCCCTGCATCCAGAGAGCCGGCTTGTTGGGGTAGAGCACGAGGACGAGAACTGCAACCAGGATGCCGATGACGAACGCGATGATGTCGAACCGACCTACCGTGACCTGCGTGAAGATCTGGTAGACGATCTCGAGGATCGCGTAAAGAACGAGCGCTCGGACCCAGCTGATGTTGCCGATCGGGTCAAAGCCCGCAATCATGATCCCCGCGCCGAAAGCGATTCCAGCCACCGGGGCCGAGACGCCCGCGCTGCTGTCGAAGGGGAACACTGCAACGCCGACGAAGCTCGCCGCCGAGCCGACTACCAGCAAGAGTCCCATGACCCACATGAGAATCTTGAGCGCCAGGGGATTCCACTTTGCCACTACTTGCCTTCCTCCATTTTCGACCGCTGGTTGAATTCGACTTTGCTGAGCTGGCGGCCGTTCAGGTGCAACTTATAGGCTGATTGCACGCATTTAGCAACCTTTAATCAAGCAAATACTTGCGCGCCCCTCAGCCAGACGATGCTGGGTTTGAGCCCGTACGCCCAGGCGAAAGCCCCCTCATGCTCGGCTTCCCAAAGCACAAGATCGGCCAGCTTGTGAGGCGCAACGACACCCCGATCCGAACGGGAAAGTGAGTACGCGCCGCCGAGAGTGGCCGCCAGCAGAGCTCGCTCGACCGACATCTTGAACACGGCAACCGCCAGCGCCACAACAACACTCATGCTGGTGATGCCGCTCGTTCCGGGATTATGGTCGGTACCGAGTGCGATTACGGTGCCGGCTTCGATGAGCTCTGCGACCGGCGGCAGCTTCCCGATCGATAGCGCGGTGCCCGGTGCGAGCGTCGCCACCACACCCGCGCGCGCCAGCGCGAAGGCGTCTCCGCGATTTGCGCGGAGCAGGTGATCCGCCGACACCGCGTGTAGCTCGGCGGCCAATCGTGAACCGCCGGTTCGATCGAGCTCGTCGGCATGAATGCGAGGGATGAGCTTGGCCGCGAGTCCCGCCTTGAGAATGGTCCGTGACTGCGCCACGCTGAAATATCCCTGGTCGCAAAACACGTCGCAGAAGCGCGCGCCCGCCATGTACGCATCCGCACACCATTCGGCAACCTGCCTGGCGTATGAGCCGATCCTCGCGCCCCGGTCGGGCGGCAGCGCATGCGCGGCCAGGAATGTCGCCTCGATGCGCGGCAGGTCGTCGCGCTTGCCCAGGCGAGCCAGCAGCCTCGTGCTCTCGAGCTCGCCCTCACGCTCCAGGTGGTAGCCGGTCTTCGCCTCGACTGTAGTCGTACCTCCCTCGAGCCATGACCAGAGCCGTCGTGCAGTGGCTTCTTCGAGATCGCCGATGGTTTCGCGGCGTGTCGCTTCGACTGTCGCCCGGATGCCACCCCCGGCTTTCGCGACCTCCGCGTAGCCGGCGCCGGCCGAACGCATCGCGACCTCTGCCATCCGGTCGCCCGCATAGACCGGGTGGGTGTGGGCGTCGATCAACCCTGCGGTGACGAGTCCGCCCGCGCAGTCATGTTCATCGGTGACCGACTCGAGGAGCTCGCGTGGCTCATCGCCATGCTTGCCGCACCATGCGATCTCACTGGCGTCGAAGATGATCGCCGCATCCTCGATCACCCCGGTGGCCGTGCCGGTGAAGAGCCGGCCGATGTTGCGAAGGCGCTTCATCGGTGCACCACAGTTTCGCCACCCACCACGACGTTGGTGACATCGCGGCCCGGAAAGCCGTAGATCAAGTACTCCAGTGTCAATTTGCGCCACTGCTGCCGGGGCTGCTCGAGCGTGATGAAATCCGCCAGCATCCCGGGCCTCAGCTCTCCAGCGTCCCATCCAAGCGCGCGCATGCCGTTGAAGGTCGCGGCGCTGAACAGCTCTTCGGGTTCGTGCAAAACCCGGCGCCCGGTGGCGCGTCGCTGGTCGAGCTCAAGTCCGCGCGCCTCCTCGATCATGTCGATCACCGCGTTGGAATCGCTGCCCACGGTCAACGCGCAACCGGCATCTGCCAGGGCGGTCATTGGCGCAACCCGATCGCCCAGGTCGCGCTCGGTTGTCGTGCAAGCGCATACGGAGACCTCGTTGTTTCCGAGCAACGAGATGTCGTGCTGATTCACATGGATTGCATGCACGGCGGTCAGGTCAGGTCCGAGGATTCCTTCCCGCTCCAACAGTTCGGCCGGGGTACACCCTTCGACCCGTAGACACTCCTCGACTTCGGCCGGCTGTTCAGCAAGATGGATGTGCAGCGGCGCCTTGTGTTCGCGCGCCCAAGTGGCGACAGTGCGCATCGATTCGGGATCGACCGCTCGGACGCTGTGGATCGCCGCGCCGATGCGCACTCCGTCGGCTTCGCTCAGCTCGTCCATTCGGCGCGCCCAGCTGTCGGCATCGCCGTCAGAAAATGAAAGCTGTTCGGCTTGGAGCGGTCTGCCGTCCAGACCTCCGCGGAGGTAACAGGCATCGATGAGCGTGATTCGAACCCCTTCCTCGCGAGCGGCGTCGATGAGCGCGACCCCGAGCTCGTTGCCATGGGCGTGGAGGTAGTGGAATTCGCCGACCGCGGTGATGCCGGCCTCGAGCATCTCCCTGAAAACAAGGCGGGCGTGGTTGAAGTAGTCGGCGGCGTCCCACTCCGTGAAGCGGTACATGCGGTCCCGCCATTCCCAGAAATCGCCGCCACCCGACTCGACCTCGCCGCGGAGCAAGCGCTGAAAGGCGTGGCTGTGCACGTTGGCCAGGCCCGGGATCGTCCAGCCCCTCAACGCGACTGCGTTCTGAGGAGCAGGCACTCCTTCGGTGATGCCCTTGATGCGACCACCCTCGACCTCGATCAGGACGTTTTCTGCCGCGTGTCCGACCCAGGCCTGCTCGGCGTGCCAGCGACCCGTGCCGTTCAATTAGGGGTGACCTGTAGCGGCCTCACGCGCGATAGCTTGGGGCAGGCGGCCGAAGGTCGCCGGTCGGGGCGCCGAGACGAAGGAAGGGGTGGCGGTAGGAGGAGCGCATTCGTGAATGCGCGACGACGAAGCGCCGGGCCCCCTGACGCACGTATCGGCGTCCCGAGCCCCAAGATGCGCGCGGGCGCGCCGCTACT
>VBII01000293.1:845-4352 GCA_005887735.1 Chloroflexota bacterium | reverse complement strand
CCTGGCGACGCGCCGGCCCGCGTGATCGCCGACTTCGGCGCCGAATACCTTCTCCACGATGGAGTCGCGACCAGCCGCGCCACCGCACGCCGGGTCGACCCGGCCGTAGGCGATTGGGTCGCGTTCGAGGGCGGCGCCATCAACCACATCGTCGAGCGCCGCACGGCGTTCACTCGCCGTGCCGCCGGTGTCGAAACGCTCGAGCAAGTGCTCGCCGCCAACGTCGACTTCGCGTTCGTTGTCGCGGCGGCGAGCGACGTCAACCCGCGAAGGATCGAGCGCTACCTCACCATCGCATGGCAGAGCGGCGCGGTCCCGGTCGTCGTCCTGACCAAAGCCGATATCGCGCCAACCCCCGACGCGATGCGAGCCGAGCTCGAATCTGCCGCCGGCGGCACGACGGTGATCGTCACCAGCAGCGTCTCAGGCGAAGGGATCGATGAGGTCACGCGTCTGCTGCAGCCTGCCTCCACCGGGGTCTTGCTGGGGCCCTCCGGCACCGGCAAATCGACCCTGATCAACGCCATCCTCGGCGCGGCGGTGATGCGAACTCGCGAGACCCATCGCTCAGGCGAGGGGCGCCACATGACCAGCCATCGCCAGCTCGTGCAGCTCCCCGCGGGCGGGATGATCATCGACACCCCCGGGCTGCGCGAGGCGCAGCTCTGGGAAGGTGCGGATGCCCTCGCCAACATTTTCGAGGACATCGAGGAGCTCGCCCTGCAGTGCCGTTTCCGCGATTGCGCGCACGAGACCGAGCCCGGCTGCGCAATCAAGTCGGCGCTCGCCGATGGCAGTCTCGACGCCGGCCGATTCAAGAGCTACCGCAAGCTACGGCGCGAGCTGCGGGCGGTGGCGGCCAAGACCGACGCGCGCATCCGCATCGAGGATCGCAAGAAGTGGAAGCAGATCACGATGGCGGCGCGGACGAGGACTCGTCCATGAATAAAGAGCCTGGCGCGATGCCAGGCTCTTTGGGGAGGCAGGGATCGTTACTTCTTGCGGTGGATGCCGTCCCAGAACGGCACGTAGCCCTTCGAGATCCGGTCGAGCACTCTGTCCGCTTCGGGCTGCGTGATCGTCTTGTTGGCGACCAGCAATGCGAGGCGGGGCTTCAGGTTGGCGACCAGCTTCGTTTCGAACTGCTCCTTGGTCATGCCCTTGTCCTTGGCCAGGTCGGAAACCTTCTGGCCCGCCTTCAGGTCCTTGACCAGCGTCTCGGGTGTGATGCCGACGACGTCGGCCTCGGACTCGATGACCGCTCGGCGAATCGCACGGCGATCGGCATGCCGGTCAGTCGAAGGCTGCGTCGTGCCGGCGGTCGGTGTCGGTCTGGGCGACGGGCTTGCGGCCAGGGCGCTCACCGCGCCGACGCTGAGCAAAGCGGCGACGCCGGCGGCTCCAACTGTTTTCAGGGCGACTGCTCCAAACGGGTTCATGTCGTTCTCACCTCAGAATTTCGTTTCCTGTCGACCACATCAGGTCAAAGCCCACGATGAGGTGGCGCTGTCAGAGGGTGGTTCGGGCCGAATCAGACTTTTGTAACTAGGAGCGCGTCCAAAAACCCTCAGGGTCGAAAAGTCTGATTGCGGCAAGCTCGGAATCTGTCGGCGCTGATGTTTCGCTTACACGATCAGAGACCTGTAAAGGCCACCCCGTCTGGGCAACAACTTCGTCAACGGCGTGGCCGGGATGAACCGAGGCGAGGTAGGCCTCACCCCCACCTTCGGGAAATCGCAACACGCCGAGGGTGGTGATGATCGCGACCGGTCCGCCGCCCAGCAGGCCGTTGCGCTTGCGCCATCCCGGTGAGCCGTCGCCGTATCCCGGCGACGTCACAAAGGACACCTTCTCGACGAGGCGGCGCGGCTCGTGGCTCATCAACGTGACCCAGCGGCGGCTCAAGATCGCGATGTCCGCCCCTCCCCCGCTCCCCGGCAGCTTGACCTTCGGCCTCCGCGGGTCGCCGACGTACGAGGTGTTCAGGTTGCCGAAGCGATCCACCTCGGCCCCGCCGATGAAACCCAGGTCGACCTCGCCCTGCGCCATCAGCGCCATGGCATTCGACATGCGCGTCGCCCACAGCGCGCCGGCGACGTTGGGCGGATCGCCCATCGTCCCGAGAAACGCCGAGGCGGGCTGGTCGCGCATCAGGCCGACCTCGAACAGACCGCGCGCCTGCGGCGCGTGCGAGTTGCGGGCGACCGCATAGGCGAGGATCGGGAGCCGCATGCCGACGAAGACCACATCGCCGTCGCGGATCTCCCGCGAGGCGACGGCGACCATGAGCTCTTGCGGCGTGAACTCCTCACTCATAGCCGAAGTCCGAAGGGACGGAGGGGCGGTGCTGTTTGATCCGCAACGCTTCAGCATCGACTCGCTTCAGGTACTCACCGCGGTCGGGCACGTCCAGCACCCACTCGCGCAGCCAGGCGTCAAAGCCCTCGACGGTCCGCGACCGATCGGCGTAGTCGCGATGGAAGGCGTGGTCGCGTTTGAAGAACCCCTGCACCGGCGAGGGATGCGCGCAGCCCGGCTCATGCACCACGGCGGCGACCTTCGTCTCGGGAAACAGAATCCGGTTGGGGTCACTCAGGGTCACGCTCGCGTCGACCAGCTCCTCACAGCTGATGACGATGCGGCCGGCCGCCAGGCCGGCCTCCTCGCTTATACCGAGCGGTCCCCAGGCGTGCGCGCGGCCGAGCTCGTCGGCCCGCTGCACGTGGACGATCGCAACATCCGGACGTACCGCCTTCACCTCGACCAGGTCGTCGACCGTCGAGAGATCCGGATTGGTGCGAAGGATGTCGCTGCCGAGCAGGGTCCGCGTGGGCAGGCTGGGCACGTTCCACGCCGCGGCCCACAACGCCAGCGAGATCGAGAAGTTGGAATGGTCGCGCACCTCGAGCGCGCGCGGAACCTCTTGTTCGCAGGCGCGCCGGTAGCAGTGGGCCAGGCCTTCTGACACGTTGCCGACCCATGCCGCCGTCACCCGCCTGACGCAGCCCGCGCCGATGAGCTGGTCGAACAGCGAATCGGAGATGGGGCCGACGAGCTCGAGGTTGCGCCGTTGCTGACGGATGATCTCGTGGCCGGCGGCGAACGGTATCAGCGGCTCGAGCGCCACGCCCAACGCGACCGTTGAGCCGTCGGGGACGAATCGCTCGATGGCCTGCGCCATCGACATCACCTTCACGGTCTATTGAGCGATCGATTCCATGAACGACCGATAGTTGCGCTCCAGCTCGTTCATCGAGTCGCCGCCGAACTTCTCGAGGAACGCCTCGGCCAGCGTCAACGCGACGACCGCCTCGCCGATCACGCCGGCGGCCGGCACAACGCAGACATCGCTTCGCTCGTAGTGCGCCTCTGTCTTTTCCTTTGTCTTGAGGTCGATCGACTGCATCGGCTTCTTCATCGTCGAGATCGGCTTGATCGCGACCCGCAGGTCGATCGGCTCGCCGTTGGTCACCCCGCCGGTGATGCCGCCGGCACGGTTCGTCAGGT
>VBII01000293.1:0-638 GCA_005887735.1 Chloroflexota bacterium | reverse complement strand
GGGCAGCGCACCGGCGACAGCTCGACGTCCTCCTCGGTCACCACGTCCGGATCGATGCCCTCGAACCCGATGTCGATGGTGCCGATCGACTGGGTGAAGCTCAGCACCTCGACCCCAAATTGACGCAGGAGCTTCCTCGCGACACCTCCGGCCGCGACACGCGTCGCGGTCTCGCGAGCAGAGGACCTCTCGAGCACGTTGCGGATGTCGGTGTGGCCGTACTTGAGAGCTCCCGCGAGGTCGGCGTGGCCGGGTCGCAGGCGGGTCACCACCTTGGGCTCGAAACCCTCTTTCCGAGCCGTCATCTGGGCGGTCCAGTTGACGTGGTCCTTGTTCTCCAGCACCAGCGTGACCGGGCTGCCGATCGTGAACCCTCCGCGCACACCGCTTACTATCCGGGCGACGTCGGTCTCGATCTTCTGCCGCCCGCCCCGGCCATGACCACCTTGCCTGCGCGCCAGATCGCGGCGGAGATCTTCCTCGCTGATCTCGAGCCCGGAGGGCAACCCCTCGATCACGACGGTGAGCTGAGGCCCATGGGATTCGCCCGAAGTAAGGAACCGAAGCATGGAGGCGATGATAGCTAGCAGTGCCTAGAGCCCTTGAGGTGGCGCTCATCGACGTCGGCGGAACCCTGT
>VBII01000294.1 GCA_005887735.1 Chloroflexota bacterium | reverse complement strand
GCCAACTTCGGCCCGCCGCCGCCCTAAGCGGTGGAGCGCATCGGCGACGCGTTCGCCTGGCCTTTCCGGGATCCGGACTGGCTGAACAAGATCCTGATCATGGGGCTCATCCAGCTGATTCCGATCGTCGGCGGCATGAACGGACTCGGCTGGATGCTGGCCACGCTCGACCGCCTTCGGGCCGGTGACGAAAAGCTTCCGCCCGCGAACTTCGATTACCTGCTCCGAGGCGTGCACCTTTTCGTCGTCTACCTCGTCTACTACCTCGGCCTCGCGGTGATCGGCGCGGTGCTCTATGTCCCCGCCGTCGTGCTGCTTGCCCAGCAGGGACACGATTCGGCGAATGCGTTTTTTGTTTTACTCGGCTTTGCTTTGATGCTTCTGACTTTCAGCGTGGTGACGATCGGCTCGCTTGCACTGACCTTTGCCATGCCGTCGATCGTGCTCGCTGTCGACCACGGAGGCATCGCGGGCGGGTTTCACGTGGCGGCGATCTTTCGCCGAGCTCGATCCGCGCCGCTCAACACGCTCATCGCGGGCCTTATGCTGATCGCCGCCGGCTTCATAGGCCAGCTCGGTGCGTTTGCGTGCTTCATAGGAGTCGTGTTCACGAGCGTGTATGCGCTCGCCATGCAGGCGTGGATCATCCGTAGTTTCGAGATCGGTTCGACCACAAACCCCACCAAATAGGAGGAAGCAAATGTCGGACGTGCCGCCGCCGCCACCTCCGCCGAGCGGGGGCAACGAGCCCCCAGCCCCGCCGCCTCCTCCGCCCGCGCCGGGATCACCCCCGCCGCCTCCGCCGCCTTATGGCGGCGGTTACAACCCGCCACCGCCTCCAGCGCCGGGCGGAGAGTACGGCGCTCCGCCCCCGGGTAGTGGGGGCTACGTTCCGCCGCCACCGGGTGGCTACATGCCGCCCGGCGCCGGCTACGCGGGTCAGCGCACGGATGGTCTGGCAATCGCCTCCCTCGTCATCGGGATCGTGTCGATCGCCTGCTCGGTTGCCTGCCTGGGCATCATCCTCGGACCGACCGCCGCCATCATGGGCTTCATCTCGCGGCAGAGAATTGCGACGAGCGGTGGCGCTGTGGGTGGGGGAACGCTCGCGATCGTCGGACTGGTCCTCGGCGTCGTCGGCTTCGTCGCCAGCGTGGCCTGGTTCTTCTTCGTCATCGTCTCAGGAGCGCTGAACAACTCGAACGCCACGCCTTCGCCGTAACCCTCGATCCCAAGACGCCGTTGTTAGAATCCCGGTGCTCATGTTCCGGTCCAGGCCGAAACGGGCCAGGCGATCCCGCTACAGCGTCTCCTACCGCCTGACGAGGTCCTTCCCGGCGGCGGTCGTGGCGGTCCTTCTGCTTGCCGTGATCGTCGGAGCCACCCTGACGTACAAGCGCTTCGACGATTTCGTCACGGCGACCACGGGCCATCACATCAACCCGATCGGCGAGGTGGTGCAGGCCGTCGAGCCCTCACCCGGGACCATCGCCTACAAGCTCAAGCACGGCCAGCAGGTGAACATCCTTCTGCTCGGAATGGGCGGCTATGAGAACGACGCGCCATTTCTGACGGACTCGATCATGGCCGTGACCATCGACCCGAACAGCAATCGCGTGATGATGGCGTCGATTCCTCGCGACCTGGTCGTGCGCATGAACCTGCAAACCAACCCGGACCGGGTCTGGGTGAACAAGATCAACTCCGCGTACGAGGTGCCGCTGACGAACATCATCTGCTGCGTCGCCTCGCAGTACACCGGTCCAAACGCCGGCGGCATGGCGGCGGAGCACGAGGTTGGAAAGGTGACCGGCAAGACCTTCGACCGGTATATCGCGGTCGACTTCGTCGCATTTCGCGACATGGTCAATGCATTGGGCGGAGTCGACATCTGCCTGACCACAAACCTGGACGATCTGGAGTACCCCGACTACAGCAACGGTTACAGACCGATCCATTTCAAAGCCGGGTGTCAGCACCTCAACGGAGAGCAAGCACTCGAAGTCGCCCGATCTCGGCACGCAATTCAGCCTGAGCAGGCGTCCGACTTCGGCCGCGCGAGGCGGCAGCAGGACATCATGCAGGCGATCAAGAAGAAGGCGACCACAGTCAACGGATTCGCCAAGGCCCCCCAGCTGCTGAGCGCCCTGCAGAAGAACATCCACACCGACATGACCATCTCGGACATGAAGGCGATCTACGACTGGGGCAAGAACCTGCCTGACAGCTCGATCATCCGGGTCGCTTTAACCGGGCCCTCGCCGAATGGAGACGGGAACCTGCTCGATTCCTTCGACTGCGGCATGGGGCCGGGAGTGTCACAGCTTTGCCCGGACGACGCATCCTATTTCATGATCCATCACTTCTTTGCGGAGGGGGTGTTCATCAGCCCCAAGACGTTTGCGGAGAAAGCGCCGGTGCAGATCGTCAACGGCGCCACCAACTTTCCCAACCTCGATCAGCGAGTCACCTCGATGCTCGATCCCTCGGGCCTGCAGCTGGCCGACCCGGTCACGCACCGGCCGTCGACGGACACGGTGATCCTGGATTACTCGGGTGGAAAGTTCCCGCTGACCACGAAGTGGCTCAACGACTTCTTCGGAGGCACGGTGGTGGCCGCGACGCCGTCGAATCCCGCCCCTTCGCCAGGTCAGCAGACATACGGCCTCGTGGTCGTCCTGGGCCACACGTACGCCCTACATTGGTTGGGCGAGTGAGCACCTGAACGACCCAGACGATCCAGACCTATTGAGTAAGTTCCGGTCCGGCGATGTGCGCGCTTTGGCGCGCGCGATCACCCTGATCGAGCGGAGAGACCCGTCCATCCGCGACCTCGAGGATGCTGTTCGCGACCACACCGACGCCCAGGTTCCGGACGTGACCGGCTTTACGAGCGCCCCTGGCACGGGCAAGTCGACGCTGGTCGACGCTGTGGTGACCCTGCTTCGCAAGAGGAGCCAATCGGTCGCCGTGCTGGCCACGGACCCGAACTCGCCCTTCACCGGAGGCGCCATTCTCGGCGACCGCATCCGGATGCAGCGCCACGCGCTCGACCCGAAGGTCTTCATCCGCAGCATGGGCGCCCGCGGACACCTGGGCGGTCTCTCCCTGGCCAGCCGCGAGGCGATCCGCCTGCTCGGAGCGTTCGGGTTCGACCAGGTGATCCTGGAGACGGTGGGGGTGGGGCAGTCCGAGCTCGAGGTCGCCGCGGTGGCGGACACGACTGTGGTGGTGCTGACGCCAAACCTGGGCGACAGCGTGCAGATGATCAAGGCCGGCATCCTCGAGATCGCCGATGTCTTCGTCGTCAACAAGGCCGACATCGACGGCCATGGCCGGGTGGTGGCTGAGCTGCGGACCATGCTCAACATGGCCCCCAAGACCAGCTGGAAGCCGCCGATCATTCCCACAGTGGCCACCCGGCAGGAGGGCGTCCAGCAGCTTTGGGAGGCGATCCTTGCCCACCGGAGCCACCTGGAGAAGACCGGCAAAGCGAAGGAGCTGAGCGAGCGGCGGCTCCGAGACGAGACTGCCGAGGTTGCCGCCGAGCTGGCCCGTGAGCGCACCCGGCGTGCGCTGCGGGAAGACCCGACGCTGACCGAGCGTCTGCTGAAGGACGGCACTCCGTACCGTACGGCGGAGGAGATCCTTCGGACGCGAACCGATAATTGAATTGAGTTGAAAGTTCGAGCACGCGACGCAAAGCAAGCCTGGCAAGAGGAGTTCGAATCCGGCCCGGTCCGCGACGACGGCATCGAGACCTCGACCATCTCCGGCATCCCGCTGGAACCTCTCTACACGTCCGAAGACCTGCCGCGGCGGCCCGAGGAGTATCCCGGCCAGTTCCCCTACACCCGGGGTATCCACCCCAGCGGCTATCGCGGGCGCCTGTGGACCATGCGCCAGTTCTCCGGGTTCGCCACCGCCGAGGAGACCAACCGGCGCTACAAATACCTGCTGGCCAACGGGCAGACAGGCCTGTCGGTCGCGTTCGACATGCCGACGTTGATGGGCCAGGACTCGGATGCGCCGACGAGCCGGGGCGAGGTCGGGCACTGCGGTGTCGCCATCGACTCGCTCGCCGACATGGAGACCCTGTTCGAAGGCATACCGCTCAGTGACATCACCACCTCGATGACCATCAACTCTCCTGCGGCGATCCTGCTGTGCATGTACATCGCGGTTGCCGAGAAGCAGGGCGTCTCGGCCTCGAAGCTGGGCGGAACGCTGCAGAACGACATCCTCAAAGAGTTCATCGCGCAGAAGGAGTTCATCTTTCCGCCGGCCCCTTCGATGCGACTGGTCGTCGACTCCATCGAGTACTGCGCGAAAGAGGTGCCGAAGTGGAACACGATCTCCATCTCGGGCTACCACATCCGCGAGGCGGGGTCGACCGCTGCCCAGGAGCTGGCGTTCACCCTCGCCGACGGCATGGCGTATGTCGACGCCTGCCTCGAACGGGGCATGCATATCGACGACTTCGCATCGCGGCTTTCCTTTTTCTTTGACGCGCACATCGACTTCTTCGAGGAGATCGCGAAGTTCCGCGCCGCTCGCCGGATCTGGGCGCGGTGGATGCGGGAGCGTTACGGAGCCCAACAGGAACGGTCCTGGAAGCTGCGCTTCCATACCCAGACCGCCGGCGTTTCCCTGACCGCGCAGCAGCCCGAGCTCAACATCGCACGCACCGCCGTCGAGGCATTGGCCGCGGTGCTGGGTGGGACGCAGTCGCTGCACACGAACGCGATGGATGAGGTGCTTGCTCTGCCCACGGACAAGGCCGCGCGCCTGGCGCTGCGCACGCAGCAGCTGCTGGCCTACGAGACCGGGGTCGCGAGCACCATCGACCCGCTCGGCGGCAGCTACTTCGTCGAGGCGCTGACCGACGAGATGGAGCGGCAGGCGGAGGCGTACTTCAAGAGGATCGAAGAGATCGGCGGCGTCATCCCGGCGATCGAGGTCGGCTTCTTCCAGAAGGAGATCGCCGACGCCGCATTCCGGTACCAGCAGGAGCTGGAGCAGAAGCGCCGGATCGTGGTCGGAGTGAACGAGTTCACGGTCGAAGACGAGGAGCCGATCGAGATTCTGCGGATCGACCCGCGTCTCGAGAGCGAGCAGGCGGAGCGAATTGCCGAGGTCCGCCGCAAGCGTGACCAGGCGAAGTGCAGCAACGCGCTCAACGGGCTGCGCAAGGCGGCCGCCGGAACCGACAACCTGATGCCATACATCCTCGACGCGGTGCGCGCATACGCCACCGAGGGCGAGATCATGCACGCGATGGTCGAGGTGTTCGGCACGTACACCGAGACTGCGGTCGTCTGATGCCAACTGCCGTGCGTCCGGTGCGGATCGTGGTGGCCAAAGTCGGGCTGGACGGGCACGACCGCGGGGTAAAGGTCGTGGCGCGTGCGCTGCGGGATGCCGGCTATGAGGTGATCTATACCGGCCTTCGCCAGACGCCGGAGATGGTCGTCGACGCAGCGCTGCAGGAAGACGCGCAGGTGATCGGCCTCTCCATCCATTCCGGTGCGCACATGACTCTTTTCCCGGCGGTGGTCGAAGAGTTGAAGCGACGCAAGGCGACCGACATCATCGTCTTCGGCGGCGGCATCATCCCGGACGACGACATCACCGCGCTGAAGAAGCGCGGGGTGGAGAAGATATTCACGCCGGGGACGCCGCTGCAGGAAATCGTCGATTGGCTGCGAAATCGTTTTCCGGAGTCGACGACCAAGTAACATCCGCGCATGTCGAGCGTGCCGCCAGGAGAGAATCCTCCGCCGCCCGACAGCCCGCCGCCCCCTCCTCAGCAGTACCAACCCGGCTACGGGCAGCCCTCTCCCTTCACTCCTCCAGCCCTCGCGCCGGAAGCCCAGTACGCGATGCCCGCGATGGTGCTCGGCATCCTCTCTCTCTGCCTGCTGCCCCTTGCGTGCTTCTGCGGGATCGGGGAGTTCATCGTGATCCCTCTCGGCATCGTGGCGGTCGTCCTCGGATTCATGGCGCGGAGCAGGATCGCCGCCAGCCAGGGCGCCCTGGGCGGGAGCGGCAAGGCTCTGGCCGGAATCATCACGGGCGGTACCGGACTCGGGATCGGGGTCGTTCTCGGCATCGCCATCCTGCTGTTCGGGCTCGCCTTCGGCAGCATCATCAACTCGATCCCGACTCCGACCCCCTCGCTGGGGACCTAGGCCGAAGTCACGATCGTCCCCGCGACCTTGTCGTGGAAACCCTGGCGCCGGGGATCCCAGAACATCCAGAGCCACCCGAGCGTGCCGACGCAGCAGAACACGACCTCGAGCCACCAGATCAATCCACGGATCACGGCCATGCCGACGCCGGGAAACTTGCCGCTCATCGCATCGCGCACGCGGAAGCCGAACACCATCTGGCCGATGGTCTGCCCGTGGGCGCTCCAGAAGTAGCCGAAGTAGGCCAGAGCGACCGCGAGATCGACGGCGAAGGCGCTGGCGTGGCTGCCCCTGGTCACCCCTTCGACCAGGCCGAAGAGCACCGCGAGCATGACCAGGTCGATCAGTCCGGCGACGACCCGAAGCCCGGGGTCGGCGAGGTTCGGGGGCGGGGGGTTTCGCAAGGTTGGCGTATCATATGCGGGCCTCTCCAACCCGAGGCGCAACTATGGAATTGAAGGCATTGCCCCGCCAACCACTCGGCAAACGCTCGCGCCGTTTGCTGCGCCAGGGCAAGGTGCCGGCCATCGTCTATGGGCACAACACAGAACCGACCCCGATCACGCTCGACCGGCTCGAATTCCAGAGGGTCTTCGTCAAGTCCGGGCGCACACACCTGGTCGACCTGGCGATCGACGGCAAGACCGAGAAGGTTCTGGTCCGTGAGATCCAGACCCATCCCCGCCGGCTCGGGCCGATCCACGTCGACTTCTACCAGGTCAACCTGCAGGAGAAGATCGAGGTCGAGGTTCCGATCCACCTGACCGGCGAGTCAGCCGCGGTGAAGCGTGGCGATGCCGACATCCTTCAGCCGCTGCACTCGATCCGCGTCGAGTGTCTGCCGTCGGACATCCCCGAGGCGTTCGAGGTCGACCTGACGCCGCTCGAGGAGATCGAGTCGGAGCTCCGCGTCTCCGAGATCGCAGTGCCGAAGGGCGTGACCGTGATGGACGACGCCGACGAGCTTGTGGTCAAGATCGTGCACAAGCGCGAGCTCAAGGTCGAAGAGGAGATTCCCGCCGTGGAGGCCGGGGTGCCGGCCGAAGGCGAGGCCGTTGCCGAGGGCGAGGCTCCCGCGGAAGGGGAAGCAGCCGAGACCGAAGGATGATCGCGGCCGCCATAGGCGGCTACGACATCAACCGGGACCTGACGAACGGGGGCCCGGTGCACAACGCGCTCTTCGTCGTCGCCGGGCTGGTCGTCTTTCTCGCCTTCATCTTCGTCGCGCGCTTCGTCGCGCACATCGTCGGCGAGCAGCTCCGGAAGAGGCAGGTCCGCTCGGACATGGTGGTCGTGAGCCGCCGCGTGGCGACGGCGACCGTCATCCTCCTCGGCCTGTTCGCGGCCCTGGGGTTCGCGGTCCAGAGCGCCAACGTCACCCTGTTCGGCCTTCTGCTGGCCACGGTCGTCGCGGCGCTTGGGGTCCAGGACCTGCTCAGGGACTATGTCTCGGGCTACTACGTCCTGCTCGAGCGCCACATCCGGGTCGGCGACCACGTGAGCATCGATACCCACACCGGCGTGATCACTGAGGTCCGTCTGCGCGTGACCATGCTGAAGAGCGACGAAGGCCACCTGATCGTCATCCCCAACTCAGAGCTGTTCACCAAACCTGTGACCATTTACAGCGCGCCGGTCGAAGCTAGGACAACGCCCCCAAAGTAATCCGGCAAAGGGCTTCGAGCTTTTGGCCGCCGAGGTCACACTCCTCCGCCAGCAGCTCGCGGATCGTCTGTGACGCGAGCTCGGTGTGGATGCCCCCCGCCACCTGGGTGGCAAGCGACCTCAGGTGGAAGGAGTGGTCGGGTTTGTTGCTCGTGTCATCGAGCCGGACGTTGACCTCGTCGAGCTGGACGAAGTCTGCCCAACGCTTGACCTCCGCCGCCCCAGTCTCCGGCGCGTCCGAGAGGTGAAGGCAGTTGAGGCCGCCGTAGATCCCGTACCACTCGCGAAGCGATCCGGGCCGCGACTTGGCGATCTGCGTCTCACCCAGCTCGTATCGCATCTGCTTCAGCGCCTCTTCATAAGCGGTGACGCGCCCGACCACGACGGGCAGGGCGGACATGAAGTCGACGAGCCAGGGGAAAAAGAGCCGTCCCTGCAGGAAGTCGTAGTGGTTCTCGATGAGGGACGCGGGGGGCTGAAACCATTCGAGCGACTCGACTTTCCAGTCGCGCTCCGAGGCAAGCCAACCCCAGATCCCCGCCCGCGCCGCGAGGCGGTAGGCGGAGTCGGGTTTGAAGATGAGGAGCGCGTCAGCCAACGCGCACCTGGCGCCGTCTCGCCGGATAGTCCGGACTATCCGGGATCGCGTGACGAAAGTTGCCACTAGAGACGAACTCCACCCATGCAGGGAACTATTTGCCCGGCTTGCGGTCGCGCGGGTTGGGCGAGTAGACCTTGCGGCCTTTCAACTTCTCGGGCAGGTGAATCTGGTC
>VBII01000060.1 GCA_005887735.1 Chloroflexota bacterium | reverse complement strand
GCTTAAGGCGTGCTTAACTTCGCTTCCTCAAATGGGCACGTGGGCGGCGATGGACAACCGGCGACGAACCTTCGTCGTTGCGGCGGCGGCAGTCGCGCTCGTTTCTGTGCTGTACGCCCTGAACATTCGCACCGCCCCGCTTGGGCAGCATGCCGTGACGGCGATGGACGACATCGGCGAAGCGGTGGCTGCGGCGGTCGCGTCGGCGGCTTGTGCGTGGGCCGCGACCCGGGCTTCCGGAAAGGACCGGCTCGGCTGGGCCCTGATGAGCATCTCTGCAGGCCTCTGGTCGGCAGGCGAGGTGGTCTGGTCGATCTACGAAGTTGGGCTGGGCCTACAGGTGCCGTACCCGTCTCTGGCAGACGCGGGATTCCTGTCGGCGGTGCCGTTCGCGTTCGCCGGCATTCGCGCCTTCTGGGGCAGCGCGCGAGGCACCTCCTCGCGCTGGCGTGTCTGGTTCGACGGCGTCATCGTCGCATTGGCCCTGACGTCGACCGCTTGGGCATTCGGGCTGAAGTCGGTATGGACGTCCGACAGCCCCACCAAGATTCTCGACCTGGCGTACCCGGTGGGCGACATCCTGATCGGCACGATCCTCATCCTCGCCATCCGGCGTGCGAGCCAGCAGCAGGCCGGAAGGATGGCCTTCCTTCTCGCGGGCGTCGCCCTCTACTCCATCGCCGACAGCGCCTTCGCCTACCTCACCGCTCAGGGCGCTTTCGGAACTGTGGGCAGCATCCTCGACACCGGATGGTTTGCAGGCTTCCTGATGATCGGACTGGCCGCCGTCTACCCGGCATCCACGCCGAAGCCGGCAACTCAACAGGCTCCCCTCGATCTCTGGCAGCTCGCCCTGCCGTGGATGACACTGCTCCTGGCCTCGGCCGGCGATGTTTATTCATCCGTGACGGGGCACGACATCGACCTCTTCATGTCGTCGTGCACCGCCGCCCTTGCGGTGCTCCTGACCGTGAATATGATCCTCGAGCGCAAGGAGTTCCTCGAGATGCTGAGAGACATCGAGACGGCCCGCTCCACGCTGAACCGCGAGTTCAAGACGGCATTGGTCGGGATCAAGCGCTTCAGCAGGCAGATTCAGGACACGGAGCGCCTCGAGCTCGATGACGTGCGGCGCCTTGCCGCTGACATCCACAGCACCGCCGATCGTCTCGATCGCATGATCGAAGGAATGCTCGAGACGGACGACGACGATGGACTCGAAGTGACTCCAGGGATTCCGGCGGCGGAGACCGCCGTCGTGGCGGCCCGCGGCACCTACTGAATCGGTTTCCCGAAGTCGGCGGAAAGCGCGCCCAGACTTAAACGAGCGGTCGACTTTCCTGCGCTATCGCCGCCGCAATCAGCGTGGCGAGATGGTGACGATCACGTTGCCCCTCTTGTGACCCAGGTCGACGTAGCGGTGCGCCTCCACAATCTCATCCAGCGTGTAGCGGCGGTCGATCACCGGCCGAAACGCGCCGCTCTCAGCGAGTTCCTTCAGCACCAACAGGTCTGACTTCTTGGTTCTCGGGAACGCGTCATCGACCGACATCGACACTCCGCCGGATGCGAGCGCCGCGCCGGCGTTGAGCATCGCCTTCGCGCTCTTCCGTTTGCCAACGGCGTCGAAGATGACGTCATAGCGGCTGCCGCTCTGCGTGAAGTCGTCCTTCGTGTAGTCGATCACCGATGTCGCGCCGAGCGACTGCACCAGCTCCAGGTTCGCGGTGCTGCAGACTCCGGTCACCTCGGCGCCGAGATGCGCTGCCAGCTGCACCGCGGACGTCCCGATCGCCCCCGAGGCTCCATAGACCAGCACCCGCTGGCCCTTCTGAACCTTCAGCCGGCGCACAAAGAACGAGGCGATCAGCCCCCCGTAGGGCAGGGCGGCTGATTCGTCGTAGGTCATGTTGGCAGGTCGAAGCGCGAGCGCCGAGCTCGGCCAGCACACCTTCTCGGCGTATGTGCCGGCGCGGAAACCGTCCATTCCGAACACCTGGTCACCTGGCTTGAAGGAGGTTACGTCGCGGCCGACCGACTCGATCTCGCCGGCCGCGATCATGCCGATGATCCCCTTCCGCGGCGCCCTGATGCCGAACGCTGCTCGCAAGAAGAGCCGGTAGACGCCGCGCATCTTGAGGCCTCTCACGATGCAGTCGCTGGCTGTGACCGCGGTCGCGAAAAGCCGGACGCACACTTCCTTGTTCCGGGGACGCGGGTCGGGCACAGTTCTGATCTGGAGCACCTCGGGCGGCCCGTAGGCCGTGCAAACGGCGGCTCTCATCTCGTCTCCCCAGCCCGCAGCTCAACTGCGGTCACGAATTGCCTCTACTCGAATCTCGACTTGCTATGCGGCCGAGCATTATCCGGCCGAGTGCCAAACAGCGATCTAGAAAGTGCGCCTGGCAGGAATCGAACCTGCTGCCTCGCGGTCCGGAGCCGCGCGCTCTGTCCGGTGAGCTACAGGCGCTTGATCGGCCGTCCAGTTTACCGGCCACCCAGCGCCCGCACCCCGGGCCCTCGACCAACCAGCCCTAGAATGGGCTCGATCGCNNNGACACACACGCCGTCTTCAGTCCTGTGCCCAGCCCCTCCCCACACACGGCGCCCACGGCCGCGATGCTGCAGTCGGGCGACGTGCCGGCTGGTCTGAACGTGTGCCTCGGCTCGGGTCCGATCGATGTCTATCTGTCGGTGCTTTCCGGCGCAGACGCGGACCTGGCCGCGCGAGAGTCGAACTACTGGCAGCAGCTGCGTACCGACGGAGCGATCGCAGGAGCGTTTTCTGTGTTTGCGGCCAATGCAACGGCGTGCAAAGCCGAGCTCGGCGTGGCTCCCAACGTGAAGGCGATGACCAGTCTCGTCTTCCAGTTTCGCGACGAAGGTCAGGCGGAGCGAGCGTGGGGGTCAGGCGTTTTCGGTTTTGCGCCCCCGCCGCCGGGCCAGCTCTCGCCCAGTCTCATCCGCGGCACGAGCACCGGCTTGGGACCGAGCTCGTTTACCTACGACCGTCCCTCGGTACGATTGGCGTGCTGGCGGCGGTCGGTCTTTGTCGCGCTGGTCGTGGTCAGCAACGCGGACCTGAACACCTTCCACGCCGCGACCGCCGCGATCGACCCTCGCCTAAACTGAACTCCTTCTAACTGCGCCTGTAGCTCACCGGATAGAGCGCTTGCCTGCGGAGCAAGAGGCAGCAAGTTCGATTCTTGCCAGGCGCACCATCACGCGATGACTGAGCTCGACAACCTATTCAAGGATTTCCATTTCACGGGGGCGGCCGCCACCCCGGCGGAGATTTTGTTCGCCGAGGGCGAGTTAACTGTCGCTGTCCCCGGCGACCTCGCCGAATTCCTGATGACGCGAGGTGGCGGCGAGGGATTCGTTGGCGGGGCCTATCTCCGCATTTGGCCGCCCCTGGAATGGCCAGAGCACAACGATGTACCCCAGGTAGGCGCCGAATGGCCCAACCTCGTGTTGTTCGGATCAGATGGATCCAACAGGCTCTACGGCATCGACCGAGCTACCCGCGAATATTTTCGAGTGGAGCCCGTCGGTGAGCTGGAGCCGCATTCGATGGGCCGCGGCTTTCTCGAGTTTGTACACGCGGTCGCAACCAACGCTTAGGAAGCTCCTACCCCATACGGCCCGCTCAGGCGCCGCTGAAGTACTTCCGCAGCCCGGCCTGAAGCGCAACCGCTACACGCTGCTGACCCGTGGTTGTGCTCGCGAGCCTTGCTTCGGACGCGTTGGTCAGAAACAGCGGCTCGACGAGCGCGCCCGGCATCTGGCTCGGGTTGTCCACGTATCCCGCGGAGGGCGGGCCCAGCTCGATCAGGTGGCCGTACATGCTGCCCGAAGCGGTCAGGGCGGGCCCCACCTGCTGGTCATCGGTCCATACGCCGCGGTCGGTCGAGCCCAGCCCGGAGACCAGTGCCGCCTGCAGGTCCGAGGCCAGGCGCTTGTTCTCGGCCACAAATGGGCGCTGGGCGTCGTAAAAGGTCTCCGTTCCACCGACCGCCGGGTCGTCGAAGGCATCGAAGTGGATGGACACGAGCACGGTGGCTGACGAGGCGTTGGCGCACGCGGCGCGGGTCGCCAGGTCGCGCTGCACCGCCGAAGCGGTCATTGCCCCCGTCACCGAGTCGCTTGCCGAGAGCCTGCTGACTGACGAGTCCCTTGTCCGCGACATGACGACCCGATAGCCGTCGCTCTGCAGCAGCGCGGACAAGCGAAGACCAACCGCGAGGGTCACATCCTTTTCCAGCACTTGCTGCTGGCCGACGGTGCCGACGACACCAGGGTCAAGCCCGCCATGACCTGGGTCAATGAACACGGTCTTGCCCGAGCCGCCGCTTTTCGCCGGAAAGCTCATGCAAGCGCCCGTCTGCAACCCGGCCATTGCGACCTGCCCGGCGACCACGCCGGGGGCCTTCCCGGCCGGCCCTGCGACAGAGCCCCCCGCGGAGCGCACGGCTTGCAACACCGTTGGGAAGGCCAGGACGCACGTGACTGCAAGCGCAATGATCAGCGCTGGGCGAAGCAGGGACGGCGTTCTCTGCCGGCGCCGAGTGCGGGCTGGGACGTAGGCGGGTTTTGCGATCGGCCGCGTCATTCTAGTGGCCGGAGCGGCCCCCCATATAAGGGAACCGCTTCTTGCTCGCCGCCTACTTGATTCGGCTGTTCTCCGAGGTGGCGACCTTCTTGCTCGCGGCTGAGTCGACGTTGAGCACGGCCAGAATGACATCGAACGTTTTGTTCTGCCAGAGCGCGATGTAAAACGACTGACTGGATATCGACTGATCCACGACCATCGAGTTCGCGGTCAGACCCGTCTTGGTACCCTCGATTGGCTGCGCTCCGCCGGATCGCAAATTCGACGCGCTGAAACCGAAGAGCGAATCGTTCATGTAGGCGCTGGCTGCGCTCTTCTCATCCTTGAACTTGACCACGAAATTCACGACCAGCTTGTAGTTGGCGGCCGCGATGTCCGAGGTGCTGCTCTTGATGGCTGAGCAATGAGCGGCGGTGTCGGTGTAGATGGCCGCGTAGGCGGATGTCGCGCCCGCTTTCTTGAGGTCGGTCCAATAGCCTGACATCGACTTCGATGTTTGGGGATCGGGCGACTGCTCCTTTGCGATGAAGCTGTCGATGTCGCCCGTGAGGTCGCACTTCACCATGCCGTGGGGTAGATCGCCCGGCTGCGCCGAGACGCTGGAGGCGCCCGGGCCTTGCGGAGGGTTGGACGACCCACCGCACGCGACGAGACTCAGCGATGCGATGAGCGCTGCAATCAATGGTCTGACCATTTGACTCAGGCTAACAGCGGGGCTCGAACCGCTGTCTCGCCTAAAAGAAGATCGTCTGGCGTCTCGACAGCAGCCTGCGCACGGTCGATTGGATCCACTCCCTGACCTGTTCGCTGAGGTCCAGGACCAGCCGCGCATCGCCCGCCGCGTCCGGCCCATAACGCGCCACATCGATGGGCTCGCCGAAAGCGATCAGCCATTTGGAGGGCAAGGGGATGAGCCCCGCGAGGCCAAGCCAGGGAAAAGTCGGAGTGATCGGCATCGCGGGGAGTCGCAGCATCCGGGCCAGCGGCTGCAGGTCTGCAATCACCGGGTGGATCTCTTCTGAACCGACGACTGCAACCGGGATGATGGGCGCCCCGGTACGCAGCGCCACCTGCACGAATCCGCCCCGACCCAAACGCCGGATGCGATATCGGTTGCGATACGGCTTCGATGCACCTTTCACGCCTTCAGGAAACACCCCGACCAGCTCGTCGCGCTCGAGAAGAGCAGTCGCGTTGTCGGGATGGGCAAGGACGTTGCCGGTTTTGACCAAAAGCATGTTGGTAAAAGGCATCGCGAACGCCCAGTCCACGACGAGCATGCGCGCGTGGCGTGGATGCGGGTGCTCGGCGAGTATCGCCGTGCGGATCATCGCGCCGTCGTACGGAATGATGCCGGCATGATTCGCCACCAGCAGGGCCCGGCCGCGCGCAGGGACGTTGTTAACGCCGTCGGTTTCAACTCGCCAGTACTTGCGATAAAACCAGAGCGCAACGTTTGTGACGCGCTCGGTGAACCTCGGGTCAAATCCGAAGCCGTCGCTCGGTAGCTCCTCACGCGGAGGACTCACAATGCGGAGGGCCCCCACCGAGTCCATTATCATGAGCTCGGCCTCGACATGCCACTCGCCCTGCAGGCCGCCGCGGATGAATATATTGGATGGCTTCAGCTCGAAGCCAACCGCAGTCCGAACACGGTTCGGGCCTATGGCTCCGAGATCCGCAGGCTGCTCGGTTTTCTCGCGACCAACGGACACTCACTAGTGGCGGATCAATTGCGCCACGAGGATCTCCGTGCATTCCAGCGTCACCTTGCCGGCACATTGAAAAGCCCTGCCTCTCGTGCGCGCGCACTGGTCGCGATCCGTTCCTGGCTCCGCTGGATAGCTCGCGAGGGATTGATCGAACGCGACCTGTCCAACGGCATCACGCTGCCCAAGCTCGAGCAGCGGCTGCCCAAACCCATCGACCCCGATGAGCTGGCGCGACT
>VBII01000291.1 GCA_005887735.1 Chloroflexota bacterium | reverse complement strand
TGCCTCGCGAAGAAGTCGAAGCTGAGGATGAGCATCCCGGTTCGCTCCTGGCCCGGCTGCTGGTCGCGCTCGGCTCGGCCAGCAGCGAGCCGCTGATCCCGCCCGAAGCGACCGCCTGGACGCCGCCCAACGCCGCGCCGACCTTCGACACCAGGAAGGCCGTCCTGCAGATCACCCAGCACGTCATCGAGGAGGCGGCCCGAGCCGGGAACGTCGTGATCGTCGGCCGGGGCGGCGCCTACATCCTGGCCAAGTTCCCGGGCGCCCTCCACCTGTTCCTGCGGGCGGCGGAGGCGAGTCGGGTGAAGACGATCATGGCCCGCTACAACATCAGCTCCGAAGACGAGGCGAGGCGCCGCCTCAAGCAGGCGGACGAGAACTGGACCTCCTACATCAAGCAGGTCTACGGCCACGACCGAAACCACCCGGCGCACTACGACATGGTCCTGGACACCGGGCGGTTGGGCTACGACGCCACGGTCGACGCCGTCCTTGCCGCGCTCGAGCGCCGCAAGCCGATAACCTAGCTGCGTGGTCCACTCCCTCGGCTCGCGCACGTCCGGCGTCGACGGCTCCAGCGAGGGTGGGCGCATCAACACGATCAACCTGCCCGGCGCGCTGGTCCTCTACGGGGTCGCCCTGCTTCAGGGGCTCCAGCGCCAGAACCCCAAGGCCAAGCTCACCATCGCCCCTGTCCAGGTGGACGGCGTCTGGTGCCTCGAGCTGAGCTACGACGGCGACGAGCCTGAAGGGGCGCCGGAGCGCTGGCATGGCCACCGGGTGGTCCTGAGGAAGATCCAACCGCCGGCGCCACCGAGTGCCTGACCCGTTCACGTCCGACAGCAAGGTCCGGCATGTCGTCGAGCGCCTGGTCGATCGGGGTCGCCAAGCCTTGCTGAGGCACGGGTACGACGTCGGTGTGGGGTTCGTCGATGTCCTGTCCCAGTACCAGACGCTGGAGACCGCCGCCCGGGCCGAGCGGCTGCGCGACCTGGAGGGTCTTTTGCGGGAATTGAACGCCGGGGCCTGAAACGCCGTCGGAAATTTACACAGTCTTGAACCTTCCAATTCGAAGGTCGTCGATGTACCATGCAACGAATTCCGATTCAGGATCGTTATACAGATCGAGGTTTACGTCAGTGCAAAGGTCGAAGCTAGAGTCGGACAAGGGCAAATGCGTCTGCGGGCGGCGCATGAAAGATGCGGCCATCTACACCTACCGCTCCAAAACCGACCGATTCCTGTTCCACCGCTGCGAGTGCGGTTGCGAGTGGACTGAGCACCTGACGGACATCGACCCCGCCGACCCCGTCTCGTCTGATGAGGTGATCGAGGTGCACAAGCAGCTGGCGAAGTTCGAAGGCTCGATCGCCGAGCTTCTCCTGCCGCACACGACTCCGTAAGAAGAGAAGCCCTCCCCGAAGGGAGGGCTCCGAGCGAGTCTCCTTCTCTTTACGAGGCGGCCGCGTGCACCTGGTCCAGCAGGCTCTGTCCGGCGTTGATCAGGTCGCTGACGCTGCGGTCGTTGTGTTGCATCGAGGCGCCCGGGGCGGTGAAGTCGAGCAGAGCGATCATCTGCGCCGCCAGGGCGTCGCGCTGTGATGTCCAGGACTGGATCGTGCTGTCGGCGTTGAGGTAGGTCTGGTCGCCGGCGGTGTTGCTGTCGATCGCGTGCGTCGCGAAGGCGGCGCTGTCCAGCGACAGCTGCCCCACCGGGGCGTTGATCTGCTTGTAGATCGCGGCGAGCCGGTTGAGGTCCTGCCGGGTCTCCGTCATCACCTCGGTGATCGGGCGGCCGGCGTGGGCGTAGTCGTCCTGCAGGCCGGTGATGGCGAGAATCGTCGGCCTGATGTCTGAGTGATCGGTCCAGGTGTCATGGGTTGCGCCAAGGTTGCGAACGCCTGGGCCGACCAGGCCCAGCCACGTCTCGTTGATGTCACGTCCTATGGTGCCGTGGTTCCAGGCGAATTGCGGATTGATGGTCACGCAGGGCGAGGCGCAGTTCGGTGCGCCGGCGAACAGGAAGTAGTCGGGGTTGGCGAACCACGTGAACGTCGGCGTCCGCGCCGGGTCTGCGGTGATCATGTGCAGCAGCTTCATTTCAGCTGGATCCGCTAGCGCCCTCGTCGGGTTCTCGGTGGCGCCGGTGTATGGATTCACCGCGGTCAGGGCACCGGTGGCCCGCTCGAACGTGCGCGTGACGGCCGCGTCGTGGGCCGGATTACCCGTGATGTAGACGGTCGGTGCGTCGTCGGAGTGGACCTTGAAAGGCGTCGTCACACCTTGCTCCGTGGCGAGCAGGCCCGCCATGTTGGTGTTGACCTCGCCGATCTGGTTCGAGCCATAAACGCATGGTGTTGTGACCCCGTCGCAGCCGGTCTTCTGGACGCCGGCGAAGTGGTCGCCCTCATCCGCCGTGAAGGTGAACAGCGTGTTGCTCCGGTTGATGCCGTCTGTCGCGAGGCGACTGAAGAAAGCGCTGAACGCGTCGTCGTATGACTTCAGGGCTGCGACGTATCCCGCCTGGCCGGGCCCAAAGGCGGTTGGGGGATTCGAGAGGTGGTTGTCATGCGCGTCGGAGATGTAGGCGTACGTCACGGGCACGCCGTGCTCCTGCATCGCGGCGACGTAACCCAGCGTGTTGTTCGCGGACATGCCGTCGAAGCCGGGAAAGCCGGTGAGTGTCGTCTTGCCGTCGACGGTGGTGATGCCGCCGAGCGCCGGTGCGACGTACTTATGGCCGAACAAACCCTGAAATCCCGTGTACCCGCCGGGCTCATCGCCAAGGATGTCCGGCTTTCCGTTGTTGGCGCTTGAGCACAAGACGTCGCCGTGCGCGCAGTGCACCGCGATACCGACGAAGTCGTTGAAGGCCAGGCCCGGGTTGGACGTGACCTCTTGCGCCTCCGGCGAGCCGGCGCCGAAAACGGTGGGGATGTCGGTGGCGATGTTCTCGAGCTCGATGTTGGCCGTGCCGGCGCCACCGACGTTGCAGCCCGCGCGGGTGAAGGGCACCCATGGGGCTGGTGCGTTCTTGCCGGCCGCGGTCAGCATGTTGAACGTCGTGTCGGAAGGAGTCGTGGTCGAGAAGTCAAAGATTGGATCCGTCCAGTAGGCAAACGAGACGCCTGGGTTGCTCGTTCCGTTGGCGTTGAAGTAGCGGAAGGTGTTGCTGACCGGGACACCCATCTGGTCTCCGTAGACGCCGGTCAGAGCGGTGAGGATGTCTGTTGCGGTGTGCGAGATCAGCGGCGTGTGCTCGTTGGTCAGGAGCGTTCCGTTCGATTTCAGGAAGTTGAGCAGATGCGGCATCTGCTCGAGGTCGGACGGCACGTTCGGGTTGTCGCGGGTGAAGTGCGTGTTGTCGAAGACGATGTTGATGACGTGCTGGACGCCGTTGCCGAGATGGCAGCTGGATGACGCGGAGCTCGAGCTCTGGCTCGGTCCGCCGGCGGCCTGGGTTGCGGGAACTGCCGCCGCCTGCCATCCGATTGAGAGCGCCGCCACCGCTGCAAAGCGAATGAGCCGTCTCATGCCGTACCCCCTACATCGCAGACGAACCCGACAGCATCTGGGCGAGCCACTTCGCTCGCCGCACTGACGATAACCCGTGGCCGGTTATGCACGGGTTACGCGCCGTTTAGGAGATCGACGTTATTGATGACCGGGCGTCGTGTCAAGTCACCCTGCGGTCGGGCCTCAGAATCGCGATGGCGAGCGTCCAGTACACAAAGGTGAGCAACCCGCCGACCAGGAAGATGCTGCTCGGGCCATAGCGCTGCAGCACGGACGCGGCAATGACGGGAGCGATCGGCGCGACCAGGTAGGAGCCGAAATAGTCGACGCTGGTCACTCGGCCTAGCAGGTTTCGGGGCACGAGCTTCTGGAGCGCCGAATCCCAGTGGGTGTTGGACGCGACCAGGCACAGGTTGAACGCGAAACCGCCCGCGAGGACCACCGGGAGCACGGGGGCAATGCCGAAGATCGCGAAAGCCAGGCCAAGAAGGGCGCTGAAGACGTAGGTGCCGACGAGAAGGTTTCGAAACTGCAGGTTGCCGGCGATCAGGCCACCGGCGATCTCGCCGGCGCCCGCGAACGCGCCGATGATGCCGTAGGTCGCGGCGGTGCCGTGGAGAACTCTGAGCACAAGGATGGGGAGTGCCACGGTGAGGCCGGCGAAGAAGAAGCCGTTGGTTACAGCGAAGCCCACGATCGAAACCCAGACCCACGAGATAGAGAATGTGTAAGCGAAGCCTTCTTTGATCTCCGCGAGCAGTGGCTTGCGCGGTGCGGGTTCACGCTCCGGCTGACTCGCGAAAACAAAGACGACGAAGCTGACTGCAAACGTGGCCGCGTCGATGGCGAAGGCCCAAGGTGGTCCCGCGGTGGCCACGATGACGCCACCGATCAGAGGCCCCACGATCTGCGCCGTCTGGCGCGAGACGCCGCGAAGGACGTTTCCCGGAACCAACACGTCGGAGGGGATGAGCTCGGGCATGATCGCGCTCAGCGCGGGGGTGTAGAACGAGAAGGTCGCTCCAAAGAAGGCCGACAGCACATACAGATGGGGGATCTGCAGGTGATGGGTCAGGCCGAGGGCGGCCACGATCGTCACCACGATCGTGCTCAGAAGGTCCATGGTCAGGATGACGGTCCGCCTGGGCAGGCGGTCGACCAGGGCGCCGCCGAAAAGGATCGTCAGCAGCTGGGCGGTGGCGAAAAAGGCGAATCCGGTGCCGAGTTGGAGGGGGGTGCCTTTCAGGGCCAGGATCTGAAAGGGCAGCGCGACGGAGTAAAGCTGGTTGCCGACCATCGAGATGGTCTGGCCGATGAAAAGTAGGCGGAAGTCGCGGTGGCGCAGCGGCGCCAGCATCCTCAGACGCACCGTCACCAGATGGTGACGGTTAAGGGATCAGCTGCGCCGAGCCGCAGGCCACCAGCGCGTCGGCCGCTCGATGTCCTGAGGGCGCGAGTCGGCCCCCAAGAAACCTCCGGCAAGACACAGCGCGATGAGGATGAGAACTGTCATGACAACCTCCATGACACTAGTCTTCCCATCCTGAATGTCCGAAGCAGCTGTGCCGAATAATTGGGGCAGCGTCGAGATCAAGCATCTCAGGGCGCTGAGAGCGGTGGATGAAACGGGCACGTTTTGGGCGGCGGCGGAGGCGCTCAGCTCGTCGCTTTCCACTGTCAGCGATCACATCTCCGACCTCGAGGCGTTGACCGGCCAGCGCCTGGTCGAACGCTCGAGAGGCCGGCGGACGGTCGAGCTGACTGAGGCCGGACGGCTGCTCCTTGGCCACGCCGACGCGATCGAGTCACGGTTGCGCGCGGCGGAGGCGGACTTCCGCGCCTACGCCGCCGGCCTCTCCGGGAGCCTGCGGGTCGGCATCTACCAGAGCGTCGCCAACAAGATCCTGCCGGAGGTCATGCGCCGGTTCAAGGCCGGGTGGCCCGACGTCGATGTCCAGCTGACCGAATGCGCGTACGACATGACGCTGGTCGAGGCCGTCGAGCGTGGGGAGCTGGACCTGACGTTCGCCATCGAGCCCATCCAGGACGGGCCGTTCGAGGTGCGCAGGCTCATGACGGAC
>VBII01000292.1 GCA_005887735.1 Chloroflexota bacterium | reverse complement strand
TACGAGCTCAGCCAACCGCTTCCGCCCGGCGGCTACTTCGACCTGCGCGGATTTCTGGTCTTGCTTGCGCTCGCCGCCGTGGCAACCGCGGCTGCGGCCGCGGCCTTCATGAGGCGCGACATCGGAGCCTCGCTCGTACGCATTCCCTCGCCACCGCACCGACCGGACTTCAGCGCCTTGAGGATGCCGTTCTGGAGAGTTCCAGTGCTGCGCGGCCTTTACGAGCGCAAGCTGGGACTGCTGGGATGGGGCATCGCCATGGCCGTGCTCGCCTGGGTTTTCGTTGCCCTGACCAAGACCATGGTGCAGGTGCTGCTCTCGATCCCCACGCTGGTTCCCTATCTCTCGATCTTCGTGCACCAGAGGCTCTATCCGGCGGTGCTCGGCTATACGTGGTTCGACGTCGCGCAGCTGATGTTGGCCGCGTTTGCCATCACCTATGTCGCCCGATGGTCGAGCGAAGACACCGATGGCCGGCTGGAGATGTATCTCAGCACCCCGCAGTCACGCGCCGCCATCGTGCTGGAGCGCATGGCGGTGCTTGAGCGTGGTCGTCCTCTTCAACGCGTCGCACGCCACCGGAATCGACCTCGATGCTCGTCACCTTGTCGAAGCGTGCCTCCTGCTGATTCCGTTTGCTCTCGTCTTCGCCGGGGCGGGCGCGTTGCTCGCGGCCTGGAACCCACGCGCAGCGGTCGGACTCCTGGGCGCCTTTGCCTTCGCGAGCTACCTGGACAACGAGCTGGCGCCGATCTTCAAGCTCCCGGGCTGGGTGCAGAGCCTTTCCGCGTTCAAGCTGGTCGGCACGCCACTGCTCAACGGAGTCGACGGCAGGAGCCTGGCGCTGATGCTGCTGCTCGCGCTCGCCGGACTCGGAAGCTCGATACTTGTCATGCAGAGGCGGGACGTCGGCGCCTGACAGAGCCTACGAAAGGTAGCCAAGCACGGATTTAGGAGGTAAACTGCGTCGCCATGCCGAGATCGATGTGGAAGGGCGTGGTCTCGTTCGGGATGGTTTCGATCCCGATCCGCCTCTACAACGCGACAGAGTCGACGTCGAAGGTCTCGTTCCGGCAGCTCTGCCCGGAGCACAACTCCCCCATCTCCTACAAGCGCTGGTGCGCCGAGGGGGACCACGAGGTCCAGTACAGCGAGATCAAGCGCGGCTACGAGGTCGGCAAAGACCGGTACGTGCTCATCGACGACAAAGACCTGGACAACCTCCCCCTGCCGACGGCGCATGCCATCGACATCGAGGAGTTCGTCCCGGCGGACGACATCGAGCCGGGCCTCTACTTCGACAGTGCCTACTTCGTCGAGCCGGAAGAGCTGGGCAAGAAGCCCTACCAGCTGCTCCGCAAGGCGCTCGAGGCGACCGGCCGGATGGCCATCGCCAAGATCGCGCTGCGCGACAAGGAGCACCTCGCCGCCCTACACCCCAACGGCAAGGGCCTGATCATGAACACGCTGCACTGGCCCGACGAGATTCGCTCGATGGAAGACCTCAAGGGGCTGGAGGGCGACGTGAAGATCAACCCGAAGGAGCTCGAGATGGCGAAGGCCCTCATCGAGAGCCTTGCCGACAACTTCGACGCCAGCCGCTACAAGGACAACTACCGCGAAGCGGTGATGAAGGTCGTGCAGGCCAAGATGGAAGGCGAGGTCATCGAGGCGCCCGAGGCTCCGCAGCCGGCCAAGGTCATGGACCTGATGGAAGCGCTGCGCCAGTCGGTCGAACAGGCCAAGAAGCAGCGCGCCGGGCGCGTGAAGCCCGCGGCCGAGACCAGGAGACGGCGTAAAGCTTCGTAGCCGACTTGGCTCTAACCTGAGCCGAGTGCACGATCCCGACCAGCTTCAGATCGAGCTGGAGAACTTCCCGGGCGAGGTGCGCCCCATGCAGGCGGCCTCGGTGGAGGCGCCGTTCAGCTCGGCCGAGTACCTGTTCGAGGTGAAGTGGGACGGCCTGCGCTGCATCCTGTTCCGCGACGCGGACGGCGGCGTCCGCCTGCAGGACCGCGGGCTCAGCGACCTCACGGCCGACGTGCCTGAGGTGGTTGCCGCGGCCAAACGTGTGCCGCCGGGCAGCGTCATCGACGGCGAGCTGGTGGCGACCGACTCCGACGGCAGGCCCGACTATCCAAGGCTCCGCCAGAGGCTGGCCGCGGGGGCCCGGATGCGAGACGAGATCCCCACCGCCTACCTCGCCTTCGACGCGCTGTACCTGGAGGGCCGGCCGCTGCAGCGGCAGCCGGTGGTTCGACGACGTGCCCGCCTGGCCAAGGCGGTCGAAGCCGGGGGCCACATGTTCGTTCCGGACCACATCGAAGAGGATGGCGTCGAGCTGTTCGAGGCGTGCCTCGAGCGCGGGCTCGAGGGCGTGGTTGCGAAGCACCGCCAGAGCCCGTACGTTCCCGGGCAGCGGAGCCCCTTCTGGCTCAAGGTCAAGGCGGTCAAGTCCGA
>VBII01000063.1:2845-3277 GCA_005887735.1 Chloroflexota bacterium | reverse complement strand
GCGTCGCACCCTGGCCGCTGACGATGATGAGCTGCGGGATGGTTCCCGAAGGAGCGGCCAGATCGCCCTGAGGGTGAAGCCAGTGCGTGCGGTCCAGCTCGGACAGCAGGCTCGCCTCTGCCTGGGAGAATCCAGGCAAGGTTTTATCGACGGTCATGCTTACGCCGCCGTGTAGCCGCCGTCGACCGCCAGGGACGCGCCCGTGATGTGCATGGATTCATCGCTCGACAGGAACAGTATTGCGCGGGCGATGTCGATGGGTTCGGCCATCCGCCGCTGAGGAATGGTGGACGCAATCCCTTTCTCGAATTCCAGGGGGTCGTCCTGCTCCCCGATCCACGTCCGCACCAGAGGCGTCTGTGTGAGACCTGGAGCGATTGCATTGACGCGCACGCCCTCTGCCGCCCACTCGATCGCCGCGGCCCTCGTCAA
>VBII01000063.1:1129-2812 GCA_005887735.1 Chloroflexota bacterium | reverse complement strand
CCGCGCCGTCGCTCGAGCATCTTTCGCCCGGCCTCGCGCTGCATGAGAAACGCTCCAATGAAATTGGTTTGGAGCACGTGCCTCACATCGGCTTCCGATGTGTCGACGATGCGGCTCGTCCAGTCGATGGCGGCGTTGTTGACCAGGACATCGACGCCGCCCCACTCCTCTGCGAGGTCGATCGCCCGGGTGGCTGTCGGTTCGGCGCCCACGTCGCCCGGCAGAAATTTCGCCCTGGCGGGGCCGATCTCCGCGACGAGGGCCTCCCCGGGTCCGCTCTTCCGAGCGACGATCACCACACGCGCACCTTCTTCAACGAAAAGGCGCACGGTGGTCTCTCCGATCCCGCTCGTCCCGCCGGTGATGACGGCGACTTTGCCGGCCAGCCGGCCGCTCACCGGGGGCGAGCGAGCAGCGCGAGAAATTCGTACACGATGTTGGCGGCAACGAACGACGTGTTGTCGGCAACGTCGTAGGCCGGAATGACCTCGACGACGTCGAACCCGACGTACCTCAGGCCGTGAAGTCGCCTCACCAGCGACTGGGCCTCCCAGGTCGAGAAACCACCGATCTCGGGCGTTCCCGTCGCCGGCGCGAACGCGGGGTCGATGAAATCGATGTCAAACGACAGAAAAGCCTTTGCGTCACCGACTCGCGCGGCGATGCGCTCTGCAACGGCTGCCATGCCGAGCTCGTGCGCCTCGGCGGCTGTGATCACCTCCAGTCCCATCTCACGTGGAATCTCATAATCACGATGCGAGTAGACGGGACCGCGTAGACCTACCTGTATCGAACGCGACGGTTCGATGAGCCCTTCCTTGAGCGAGTGGTAAATGGGCGTCCCGTGCGTGTGCGGCTGGTCGAAATAAGACTCCGACGTGTCGCTGTGAGAGTCGAGCTGCACAAGCGCCACCTTGCCATGCACCTCGGAGACCGCGCGCAGCTCCGGCAGCGCGATGGAGTGGTCCCCCCCGAGGTCGATCGGGATCACCCCCGCCCCCAAGACCTCGAGCAGCCCCTTGGCGATTCGGTGCTGCGACTCCTCGACATAACCGGGGACCACAGGCACGTCTCCGTAGTCGACAACCGACAGCTGGTCGAATATCGCCACGCCGCTCCCGCTGTGGAACGGGCGCATGAGGGCGGAGGCGCTTCGGATATGCTCCGGGCCGAAGCGAGCCCCGACCCGGTAGGTTCCGCCGGTGTCGAAAGGGATGCCGACGATCGCGACATCGACCCCATTCAAGTCATCCGCAACGTGCGGGAGGCGCGCGTAGGTCCGGATGCCGGAAAATCGCGGCGAGACCTTTGAATCCGCAGGTCCGTACCGTGGCCCCGACCCCATTGCCGAGGAGTGTAGTTCGCCCATGACCGGCGACTCGGCCGACGCCGTCGTCGTCGGTGGCGGGGTGGTGGGCTGCTCCATCGCTTACCACCTGGCACGCCACGGCGCGGCTGTGGTGGTGCTCGAGCGGGAGACTCTGGGTTCTCAGTCGACCGGCAGGTGTGCCGGCGGGGTGAGGCAGCAGTTCTCGTCGCCCTCGAACGTCCTGGTGCAGCAGCTCTCGTTCCGGCTGCTGGCGCAGCTCGAGTCTGAAACCGGGGTTGATCCCGAGTTCCGGCACATCGGCTACCTCTTCGTGCTGACCAACCAAAGCGACGTTTCCGACTTCCGCCGGTTCC
>VBII01000063.1:434-1104 GCA_005887735.1 Chloroflexota bacterium | reverse complement strand
TGGTCCAGGGCGCGGACATCCTGGGCGGCACCTTCTGCCCGAGCGACGGGATCGCGAGCCCGCACGCGGTGACACTTGCCTACTCCGGCGCCGGCCGGCGCCTTGGGGTGAGGTTCCGCGAAGGAGTCGCGGTCGAGGGAATCGTTCGCGAGGGAGCGAGGGTGCGGGCGGTGCGGACCAGCGAGGGCCAGATCGCGACGCCGGCCGTGTTCAACTGCGCCGGAGCGTGGGCCGGCGCCGTCGGGGAAATGGCGGGGATCCACGTCCCGGTCGAGCCCTATCCCCGCAACATCTTCGTCACCGACCCGGTGCCGGGGGTGTCACGGCAGCATCCGATGACCATCGACTTCGCGACGTCGTTCTATTTCCATCCCGAGGGCGACGGGCTCCTGTTCGGCATGGGGATGCCCGACGAGAAGCCCAGCTTCAGCACTGGCGTCGACTGGGGCATCCTCGACGTGATGGCCGAGGTGATCGACCGCCGCGCGCCACTGCTCGCCACCGCAGGGATCCAGACCGCGTGGGCGGGACTTTACGAGGTGACTCCAGATCACCAACCGATACTCGGACCGGTCGACGACCTGGAGGGCTTCTGGTGCGCTTGCGGCTTCTCGGGCCACGGCTTCCAGCAGGCGCCGGCGGTCGGGTACCTGCTTGCGCAGTGGTTCTC
>VBII01000063.1:0-258 GCA_005887735.1 Chloroflexota bacterium | reverse complement strand
GGGTCGTTCAGGGACGACGCGTCAGGCGCGCCGATCGAAACACGCGACCCGTCAACGGGAGAGGTGTTGGCACACGTGCGCACCGCGAGCGCTGACGACTGCCGGCACGCGGTCACAGCGGCCCACAATGCCTTCCTCGAGTGGCGGCAGGTGCCCGCCCCGCATCGAGGCGAGATCGTACGACGGCTCGGCGACGGATTCCGTGCTCGCAAGGAGGAGCTGGCGCGGCTGATCAGCCTCGAGAACGGCAAGATCCTC
>VBII01000290.1 GCA_005887735.1 Chloroflexota bacterium | reverse complement strand
GCTAAGCGGTTCGAGCTCCACCATGTCGGCCACCGCGAAGCGACCCCCGGGTCGCAGCACGCGGAACGCCTCCTGGATCACCGCCGCCTTGTCCTCGGCCAGGTTGATCACGCAGTTCGAGATGACGACGTCAACCGACGCGTCGGGCAGGGGGATGGCCTCAATTGAGCCCTTGAGAAACGTTGCGTTGGTGACGCCCGCCTTGTCGCGGTTGCGATTGGCGATCGCGAGCATCTCATCCGTCATGTCGACGCCGTAGGCGTGGCCGCCAGGCGAAACGCGGCGGGCCGACAGCAGGACGTCGAGGCCCGCACCTGACCCGAGGTCGAGCACGACCTCACCGGGCTGGAGACTGGCCAGCACCGTCGGGTTGCCGCAGCCCAGGCTGATGCCGTCGCTCAGGCCGATCTCATTCAGCTCGCCCGCCGAATATGAGCCCGCGCATCCGCAGTCCGGGCCGTCGACCTGGCAGCAACCCACCGTCGAATCGAGCGGCAACAGCTCGATCTTCTTCGCCGCGCCCGCATAACGTGACCTGACCGCTTCCTTTATCTCGCCCATGTCGTGCCTCCTCGACCCATCGATGTTTATCGATGGATAGTGTAGCATTCATGGCATGGCCGTCAAGGACCTTCCGGTAATTCGTGAGCGAGGTGTGTGCTGCGACCTTCCCGCGGTGCAGGAGAGCTGGGCCATCGAGCGGGCCGAACTGATGAAGGCGCTGGCCGATCCGACCCGCCTGACAATGCTGGCCTCGTTGTGGAAATCCGGAGCGCCGATCTGCATCTGCGACTTCACCGCGGGGCTCGAGCTGACTCAGCCCACCATCTCCCATCACATGGCAAAGCTGAAAGAGGCTGGGCTTGTCGATTCCGAGAAGCGCGGTATCTGGATTTACTACCGCCTCCGCGACAAATTGCCGACAGCAACACGAAAGTTGCTAAGTCAGCTGATCGCCTAGGGTTTCGCCGCTACTGTTACGCCGTGCGCGCGAGCGGGGTTGCCCTGGTTTCGATGCTTTTTCTGACTGGGTGCGGCGCCGCAACTCCAACCGCCTCGCATACACCCGTCGCTTCGCCGACGGCTAGTACCACCACAGCAACCCCGACTGCGGGCGGATCACCGGGTGCGACCTCCTCTCCCGGACCCGCGTCCTTGGTGCATTGCACGAGCGCAGTCCCCGCCGGCGACAACCTGGTGATCGGAACAGTGGTGGGAGACCCGACAGTCGTGGTTCGCGACATCCAGGATCCGGCCAATGCGAAGAACCTCTGCACGTTCGACGCCAACGTGATCTCACCGCAGTTCGTCAGCCCTTCCGCGGTCGTCTACGCGACACCCGAAAGTCAGATCGTCCAGGCGCAGCTGGCGGGTGGGCCGACCGCCCTTCTCGCCACCTTCGGTGGCGGCGTCGTGAACTCAGGCCAGTTTGCGATCAGCCCAGACGGCCGCTCGATGACCTACCTCGACGGAAACGCGTGGCGGCTCGTCGGGCCGTCGGGCAACCGGGTGTTGACCACGCTTCCCGCCGTACCGGGCCGAGGCGTCAGCCCTGACGAGGACGACAGCTTTCTCAGCTACTCACCGGACGGGCAATACGTCGCGCTCTTCCAGACGTTCCACGTCGGCGGCAGCGGCGAGACAGCCGCAGACCAGATCCGGCGCGCCGGCGACGGTTCCTTGGCGTACTCGACATCGGGCATGACCATGGCCGTCTGGGCCTCGGTGCCGAGCCGCCTGTTCTTCCGCGACTCAGGCGGGAACGTGCATCGCTGGGACTCGAGCACGGGCCTGTCGGCGATGACCTCGCTGCGCTGGATCCGCCCGCGTTCCTCGCCTGACGGGCGCTGGATCGCTTATTCGTTTCGGACGACCTCAGGCCTCGGCGGCGTCGGCTTCTACAGCGTGCAGGCGAACAGCGTCTCGAACACGTCGCCGCCAGGACGTTCCGGGGTCCGGCTTCTGACCAACGACCTGGTCGACCTGCTTCGCGGGACAGCCGACGCCTACCGGCGTCACCTACATCTACAGCATCGCGGGCGCGTCGGAGATCACCTCGCGGCTGGCGAGTGTCTACGACGCGTGGCCGCACGTGACGGCGCCAGGCATCTAAGCGAACGCTGCGCGCGCCCCTCTCCCCAGATCCCTCTCCCCTAGGGGGAGAGGGTGCTTAAGTTCTGCGCTCGGACCTACGCCATCTCCCGGCGGCGCTGCTCGCGGCGGGCCTGATCTTCAGTGCCGACCATCCGCTCCATCACCGCGCGGTAATGCAGGATCGCCTGGCGCATGCCCTCGGTCTTGTCCTTGGACGTGTAGCCGAGCTTGTGCGCGCGCTGCACCTCCGCGGGCAGGTCGCGGTCGGTCAGCGGATGCCCGCGCTCGCGCAGCACCGCCATGACCAAC
>VBII01000062.1 GCA_005887735.1 Chloroflexota bacterium | reverse complement strand
TCAAAGTAGCGATTCGAGCGCTTGCCTGAACGCAAAACGAAATCGCCTTTGAGGTATGAAGCCTTGACGAGATCGCGTGCGAGATCCTTTAGGTCGGCGATCACGCCTTCAATCTAATGGATAGAAGCAAGCCGCCCTGTGTTCGTCCCCAAACGATTCCAACGGCGGCACCTCCTCGGCGCAGTGCTCTCGGGCGCGTGGGCATCGTGTGCGAAAGCGGCAGCCGGACGGTGGGTTGATGGGCGACGCCACGTCGCCCTGCAGGATCGTCCGCTCGCGCCTCATCTCGATGACCGGGTCGGGGATGGGAATCGCGGACAGCAGTGAGGCCGTATAGGGATGCCGCGGCCGCCTGTACAGCTGGCTCCCGCCCGCAATCTCCATGATCTTGCCGAGATACATGACCGCGATGCGGTTGGAGATGTGCTTGACGACCGACAGGTCGTGCGCGATGAACAGATAGGTCAGGTTGAACTTCGATTGCAGGCGCTCCAACAGGTTGATGATCTGAGCCTGAATCGAGACGTCAAGCGCTGAGATGGGCTCGTCGCACACGATGAAGCTGGGCTCGACCGCCAGGGCGCGCGCGATTCCGATTCGCTGCCGCTGGCCGCCCGAAAACTCATGGGGATAGCGATCGACGAAGCGCGGGTTCAAGCCCACCACGCGAAGCAGCTCCTGGATCCGGTCCTGTCGCTCCTTCCCCTTCGCGAGGTGATGGACGTCGATCGGCTCGCCGACGATGTCGCCCACGGTCTGGCGCGGATCGAGCGACGCGTAAGGGTCTTGAAAGATCATCGCCATCTCTCGGCGCAGGCCGCGGAGGCGCTCGCCGCGCAGGTGCGTGATGTCGTAGCCCTTGAAAAAGACCTTGCCGCCTGTCGGCTCGAGCAGACGGATCACCGCGCGGCCAAGGGTCGATTTGCCGCACCCTGACTCGCCGACGAGGCCAACCGTTTCGCCGGTCTTGATCTCGAGGTCGACGCCGTCGACCGCATGTACATGGCCGACAGTCCGCTGCAGGACGCCGGATGAAACCGAAAACCAGACTTTGAGGTCGCTGACCTCGAGCAGCGGATCCGCCGTCGTCCACGCTCGGCTCAGCGGCTTGATTGCAGCCGTACTCAGGGGCCCCCGCGAACTCACGGCGTAGCCTCTGAGTTCGTGGGGATTTCAGGCACCTTTCAGCTCCGTCCCCGACTGCGTCACCCAGCAGGCCGAGAGCTGCGTGTCGCCGACCCGCTCCAGCGCGGGCACGTCTCGCGAGCATTTTTCGATCTTGAAGGCGCACCGCGGATGAAACGCGCATCCGGACGGCAGGTCGACCAGGTTGGGAGGCAGGCCGTCGATCGGCTTGAGCGGCTCGTGGCGGTCGGCGTCGAGACGCGGTATCGAGCGCAGCAAGGCCCAGGTGTATGGGTGTTTGGGGTGCGCGAACACGTCGGTCGTCGGACCGGCCTCGACGATCCGGCCCGCGTACATCACGATGATCCGCTTGCACATGCCCGCGACCACACCGAGGTTGTGGGTGATCAGGATCGTCGCGGTGCCGAACTCCTGGTTGACGTGACGCAGCAGGTCGAGGATCTGCGCCTGGATCGTCACGTCGAGCGCCGTGGTCGGCTCGTCAGCGATGAGTACTTCGGGCGTGGTCGTCAATCCCATGGCGATCATCACGCGCTGGCGCATGCCGCCCGAGAACTGGTGGGGATAATCCTCGGCGCGGTCGACGGCTGAAGGTATTCCGACTTTGCCGAGCATGTTGATGGCGGACGTAAGCGACTTCTTCGCGTTCCAACCGTGATGAAGCCGAAGTGGTTCGGCGACCTGCCACCCGGTGCGGAATACCGGGTTGAGTGAAGTCATCGGGTCTTGAAAGATCATTGCGATCTCGCGACCCCGCACCTCCCGCATCTCGGCCTCGGTGGCCTTGGTCAGGTCCTCGCCTTTGAACATCACCCGACCGCTCTTGATGAACCCCGGCCGCTGCAGCCGCATGATGCTCAGAGCGGTGACGGACTTGCCGCAGCCGGATTCGCCCACGATGCCCAGCGTTTCGCCCGGGTGGAGCTCGAACGAGACGCCGTCGACGGCTTTGACCCAGCCTTCTTTTGTCGAGAAGACCGTGTGCAGATCCTGAACCTCGAGCAGTGGTTGGGTCACCTGAGGCTCGTTACTTAAGTCGCGGGTCGAAGGCGTCGCGGATGGCGTTGCCGAAAACGTTGGAGGCGAGCACCGTGACGAAGATCAGTAAGCCCGGGAAGTTCACGAGCCAGATCGAGTGGAAGAAATAACTCTCCGCGTTGGTCAGCTGATTGCCCCAGCTCGGGGTTGGTGGCTGGATACCGAGGCCCAGGAAATCGAGCGCCGCCTCGATCAGGATGATCTGGCCGACGCCGAGGCTTGCCGCGACGATCAAGACCGGCAGCACGTTAGGAAGCAGGTGCCGGAGCATCAGGCGTAGGTGCCGCGCGCCGATCGACCGCGTGGCGAGGATGAAATCGCGCTGCTTGACCGACAGCACCTCGCCGCGCACAAGACGTGCGACCTGTCCCCAGCCGACCGACGCGATGATCAGCGCAAGGCTGACGGGGGTCGGCCGGAAGAGGATCGACATCAGGATGAAAAGGAAGATCGCCGGGATGGCGAGCACGGTGTCCACCAGGCGCATCAGCACGTCGTCCAGCCAGCCGCCGTAGTAGCCGGCCATCATGCCAACCGCGGTCCCGACGGTCAGTGATACCGCGACGGTAAGAAGCGCAACCCCGAGGGTCACGCGCGCGCCCCAAATGAGGCGGGTCAGCGTGTCCCGGCCCAGCTCGTCGGTGCCGAGGAGGTGCTTTCCGCCGGGCGGACTGAACGTCTGGCTCAAGTCGATCGTCTGAGGTTGGAAGTGGGTCAGAACCGCGGAGAAGACAGGTGCAAGGATCGCGATCAGGGCAAAAATCAAGATCAGAATCCCAGCGGCCATGCCGATGCGATTGGCGCGCAACCGCTCCCAAGACTCGTTCCAGTAGCTCTGCGCCGGACGGGTGGAGGCACCTTCGATTGCCGCACCCGGCATGTCCAGCTCGGCGACACGACTCGGGCCGATCATTTGGGGCCCCCGCAAAATCGCAGATTTTGTGGGGTTTTCATGAATATCGAATCCGTGGGTCGAGAACGCCATACAGCAGGTCTGCGAGCAGGTTGCCCGCGATGACCAGCATCGTGGCGAAGAAGGTCACACCCATCACGGTCGTGTAGTCGTACTGCAGGGCGCGCTCGAAGGCGAGCTTGCCGATGCCTG
>VBII01000289.1 GCA_005887735.1 Chloroflexota bacterium | reverse complement strand
TGTCTTCAGCCCTCTAAGTCGCGTCGCCCACGCGTTCGGCCTGATCGTGGTCACCTTAGCTGGCGGTCGGGTCAGCGCAATCACGGCATTTGAGAGCGGCGTGATGGCGCGATTCGGCCTGCCGCGATCGTACGCACGAGACTGATTCTTGGCGTACTGCTCGCTTGGCAGCCACCAAAGAGTGTGCCAGCCGCGGTAAGTCATCCGTGCAGGCACGGTCCTGGTCTGTGGGTCGGCAGCACACGGCGTGGACTGCGCTTTGATTTTCGAATTCAGGTGCCTCACGGTCCGGGGGCCGTGCGCGTGCTGAAATATCGGCTGTGCGAGAGCCGTGAGCGAGTTCAAGTGACGGTTCGAAATCCACTTGGAGGGGCCTGCCCCCACCCACTTCCAAGGAAATCTGTGACCTCCCTGTGACCCGCACGCGCCAGACGGAGCAGGCGAAGATCTCGATTTGAATACGATTTTTGGTCGGGGGGACGGGACACTATTTGAACTCCCGGACCGAACCCTCGGGCGGCGTGCTGGATTTGCTGAAGAAACACAGGCGCACAGGAGGGCAGCCACGAGGTGGCTGCCCCCTCCGTTACTGACTAACCGTGTACTGGTAGCAGGCGCTCTCGAGCACCAAGTGGATATCGAACTCCGTGCCAAGGGGGATGGACGCCAGGCTTCGGAACAGGTTCGCCCGGCCGGTTCCGGTTTCGTCTGTCGTGATCGCTTGGGGAACGAGTCCCTGGCCAAGCGTCAGCCAGTTCGTTCCGCTGCAATCGTCGTTCACGTTCGTATCCACCGCCCGCTGTAGGAGGTAGTTATGGTTCGGAGCAAGGTCCCGCACCCACACGTCGAGGTAGACGACCTTTTCTGCATCCTTTGGCTGCCGGAACTTCACCAATCCGAAGCCGGTGTCGGTTGCGGCTTCGACCGGTCGCAGAATGACTTGGAGGTTGAAGTTGGGCGTCGCTGGACCCCAGGAGGGCGCGCCCGAGTCAGCGTGGGCGGCGACCGCGGTCACAGCGGCCAACGTTGCCACCGCCGCGAGCAGAGCCAATGAAGTGCCCAGCGCGGAGACAAACCGGAGCGAACGTAACAGAGCATGCATCGTGGCGAACTCCTTCAAAATCGGTTGTTAATCGCGATCTAAAACCAGGTCAACGTAAGCCTGTTTCGGCCGAATGCCATCGGTAAAAATGCGTATATCATTGCCGACCTTCGGTTGGGTCATTGACGAGTCCGTGGGCGGTGGCCCAGGAAGCGACCTGTGCTCTCGACTGATGACCGAGTTTATTGCGAATGTGCTCGACGTGCGCGTCGACCGTTCGCGTTGAGATCGTCAACCGGTCCGCTATTTCCCGATTGCGATGACCGCGGGCAACGAGTGCTGCAATCTGCTTCTCACGGCTGCACAGCGGACCTCGCCGCTCTGACGGCTCGCCCGCGTCGCTGAGCGCATACGCGACAGCTTGCGCGGGGTTCATGTTCGCGCCGGCTCGCCAGTGTCGATCCGCCGCATCCCGACCGAGAGAGAGGCGGGCGGCCCCGATCCATGAAACGCCCCCAGCGGCAGCGGACTTGGTGCGCACTCCGACCCATGGCCAGACGGGAGTCGCGGGCCCTCTCGGCCGAGGAGTAGAAACCCAGGCCACTTTTGAGGCGGCGCCATGCAGCGTAAGAGCGCGCCCAAAGCTTCCAGTGCGGACTGCGAGAAAAGCGAGGCCTTCGAACGCAGCGGGGTCAGGCCGCGTCGCGCCTTCCATCGTGAGAGCCGCCACGAAGTGCCGGCGCGCGATTACGACGTCATTCTCGGCGAGACTGACAAGGCCCACGTAGATGTGTCCGTGAGCCCTGAGTAGCGGATGACCAGCACCCATCGACAACTCGAGACCGTCGGCGCGGTGCCCGCGGACGTCTTTGGTGTGGTGTCGGTCGTTTTCGATGTGTCCAAGCGCGCCTAGCAGAGCACTGTGCATCACGCGAAAGACGAACGTTGGATCTTTGTAATGGATACGCAACTGAAGATCTCCTCCTGCCGTTCCGAGGGGCACGGCAAATCATTCCGAAATCGGGAGGAGCTCCAGCGGGCGGCGGAGGCCGGGAGGCTAGAGGTCTCCCGCGACGTCAAAGACGGTCGCGGGTGTTGACATGTCAGGGATGTTAAAGACATTGAGGCGTCTACGCAAGGAGATTGTCCGGGCCTGCTTCAGACGTCGGTCTGCAAATGCAGCGCGACCTTGAGAGTTGGTTGGGGCCCGGGTGTGTGATTTCAACAGATAGCGGAAGGAATTAGGGTTCGCATGTCTCAGGACATAGTGGAAGCCACCAATTGGGAGGTGGATCGCGATGGGCCTGGGGCGCTACATGGTCGACGCGGTGGTGCTCGAGGGCCGCAAACCAAGCGAGCTCGCCAGGGCACATGGCATCTCCCAGAGCTGGATCTATGAGCTCGTCAATCGGTTCCAGCGCGGCGGATATCCGGCTCTAGAGCCTCAGTCGCGGCGGCCCCACTCGAGCCCTCGGCAGGTCAGCCCCGAGGTCCAGGCGGCAGTGGTCGAGTTGCGCCAGGAGCTCCTTTTCGCGGGCCACGACGCCGGCGCCCAGACCATTGCTCATCACCTGGTGGGCCGGGTCGACAACGTTCCCTCTGTCGCCACCATCTGGCGCATCTTGAGTCGCCGTGGCCTGATCAGACCCGAGCCTCACAAGCGGCCGCGCTGCTCCTTCAAACGCTTCGAAGCCCAGCTTCCGAACGAGATGTGGCAGGCCGACAGCACTCACTGGCAGCTCGCCGACGACACCGACGTCGAGATCCTCAACCTGATCGACGACCACTCGCGATTGGTATTGGCGTCGGTTGCCTTGCCCAGCCTCAAAGCCCCCAACGTGTACGAGATCTTCCGTTCAGCCGCTGAGGCCCACGGCCTACCAGCGAGTTTGTTGTGCGACAACGCGGCCCTGCGGCAAGGTCGAGCGCTTCCACCAGACCATGAAGCGCCTCTTGGCCAGACAAACCCGACCTGTTTCGATAGCTCACCTGCAGCTCCAGCTCGACACCTTTCGTGACTATTACAACCAGCACCGACCCCATCTCGCCCTCGGCGGCAGCAGCCCACTAGCCGCTTTCAACGCCCGGCTTAAAGCCAAACCAGATCCAGCTCAGACGCCAACCAATTACAGAGTCCGCAAGGACAAGGTCGACCGCTTTGGTCGGGTCACCCTTCGC
>VBII01000059.1:6036-13490 GCA_005887735.1 Chloroflexota bacterium | reverse complement strand
CTCCGCCTTCGATTTCACGGCGGGCTCCTACCAGCTCAACGCCACCGACGGCGGCGCCACCGGCGACAAGTACCTGATCGTGCTGATGCGACCGGACGGGACTGCGTTCCACTCCAGCTCGAGCGGCCAGGTGCTGATCGCGGGCGGAGCGATCACCGTCAAGTCCTAGCGCGCCCGGCCGGATGTCCAGCGTCCAGGTCAGCCAGTGCAGATCGCAACAACGCTTTGGCCGACTGGCGCATGACTTGAACAGCCTCCTCGCGCGAGAGACCGGCGATGTCCGTCAGCCAGACGAGCGCCTCGATGCCGGCGGTGCTCCTGATCGCGACGGAGAGCCTCTTCAGTTCGGCGTCCGACATCCGGTCGCGGAGGGGGGCAAGTGCTTCGGTGATCCACCCGATCGCTCGGCCCTGCCGCAGCGGCAGCTCGCCGCGAAGGCTTGGGTCAGGCTCAAGCGATAGGCGCAACATCGTGCGCTGTTGCGGCTCGGTGTCAACGATGAGGCGCAGGAAGGTCTGAATGACGACATCGAGGCGGCCTTCTGGGTCCTCGGGGGGGTTTTCAGGTAGCAGAGATCGCGCCTCGATTTCTGGGTGAGCCGATAGAAGAAGAGTTCGCTGGTTAGGAAAGTAGCGGTAGGCAGTGGTCCGCGAGATGGACGCCCTTGCGGCCGAAGCCTCGACTGTGGGGGTCACGCCCTGAGCCACCATTTCGCGGGCCGCGGCGACCAGCGCCTGCCGGGTGCGCTGCTTCTGGTGGGTTCGCCCGGCCAACTCGTAAGGAATTGACACCGTGGAAATAGTACTGTAGTGTCGTCATGGTACTGAAGTCCCATATACGTTTAGGAGTAGGAGATGGCAGCTAGCAAGGTGGTCCCGATCGTCCGCGCCGCTAGTCAAGGCGAGCGACTGTGGTTCTATGGCGGCGGCCTGCATATATGGAAGGCCACCGCTTCTGAGACGGGCGGCGCCTTTCTGCTGTTCGAGGATGTCATGTCGCGTGGCAAGACCACCCCTCTGCACACCCATCCGCAAGTGGACGAGACCCTATATGTGCTGGAGGGCGAAATCCTCCTCCACATCGACGGCGAAGAGCAGCGAGTCGGGTCGGGCGGCGTCGCGTTGGCTCCGCGCGGTGTGCCCCACGCCTTCCTCGTCACATCGGAGACGGCGCGGATTCTTTTCCTGGAAACGCCGGGCAGCAGTGAAGCCTTCTATCGGGGCGCGAGCGAGCCGGCCACAACCGAGCTCGAAATCTCAGCCCCGGTTGACTTCGCCCGCGTCCGAGCCTCTGCGGAGCGAAATGGAGGGATCGAGATCCTCGGCCCGCCCCCATTCACGATCGTTTAGGACGGACCCGGCCGGACGAGGGGGCTGCGATTGACAGCCCCCTCTACCGAATCACGAATTTAGGCCGACTGAGCGGGCCGGCTGCTCCGCGCTGCCCGACTCGAGGGCGCTGCGGCCTGACACAGGCTCGATCGCGATCTTCACCGGCTGCTTGCTCGCCGGAGTCGGCAGGCTGACACTCAGCACGCCGTTCTCGACTTTCGCCGTGATCGAGCTCGGGTCGATGTCGCCGACAGGGATCTGCCGGTAGAAGCTTCCGGAGAGCACCTCCCGACGGACGTAGCCGTTGCGGTCGTCCTTCTTCTCCTCGCTGTGCTTGGCGCTGATCGTCAGAGTGCCTTCAGCGAAGGTCACCTCGATCTCCGCCGGCTTGAACCCGGCCACCGGGGCGGTGATCAGGTACCTGCCGTCGGCCTCCTCGATGTTCACCGGGAGGCGGAGGTACGTGGGCTCACTGGCCGCAGCAGAACGGGTCCCGAATGCTCGGGAGAACGCCCGGTCGACGTCGCGCTCCATCGCAGCGAGCTCCGCAAAAGGGTTCCAACGGGTCGTCAGCATCGTCATTACCTCCTTCTGAGTTGATCGGGCCCTTCCGAGCCTCTTGACCAATCGTTACCAAGCACGTTCAGGCGTCTAAACATCCTTTTGATTTGGAGCGCAAGGCACGTTTGGGCCCATCAAGGATTTGGGTACGTGAGCGACCAGGCGGCTTCGGTATCGCCCCAATTGCGCGATCAGATCCGGGTGGAGATGATTTGCGGTGCGTCCCGCCTCGGCAATTCGGCGAGGAGTTCTCGCACCCGAGGGATCACCTTCGTGCCGTAGAGCTCGATGTTTCTCAGGACTGAATTTGGCGACAGGCCCGGCATGCCGAATTTAAGATCGAATCGGTTGGCGCCCAGGGTCGTGAGGTTGGCCGCGATCTTCTGAGCGACCGTCTCCGGTGATCCGATGAAGAGCGCGCCCTGCGGCCCGACCTCGAACATGAACGATTCCTTGGTCGGGATGGCGAATCCCCGGACCTTGCTCATCTTGGTGATGATCTGCAGCCAGCGAGGCCAGAACTCTTCGAGAGCCTTCTCATCGGTTTCAGCGACGTGGCCTGGCGAGTGGACGCCGATTGGCAGCGGCTCCCGCCCGAACTTCTCCAGGGCCTGCAGAAAGAGCCGCGAGAAAGGCCGGAAGCGCGCGGGCGACCCGCCGATGATCGCGAGCATCAGCGAGAAACCGTAGTGCGCGGCGCGCACGACTGACTGCGGGCTTCCGCCCACCCCGATCCACGCCGGGAACGGGCCGGCCTCGGTGTATGGCACGACATCCTGGTTGCGGAGTGAGGGCCGCAGGTTGCCCTGCCAGGTGACCGGTCCGCCTTTCAGCAGCTCTGCAAACAGGTTGACCTTTTCCTCGAAGAGATCCTCGTAGTCGGCGAGGTCGTAGCCGAAGAGCGGGAACGAGTCGATGCTCGATCCTCGCCCCAGGATGACTTCGGCGCGCCCGTTCGAGATGGCGTTGAGGGTGGAGAAGCGTTGGAACACCCTGACCGGATCGTCTGAGCTCAGCACCGTCACGGCCGACCCTACGTGGATGCGCTTCGTGCGCGCCGCGATTGCGGCCAGCACCACGTCAGCCGCGGGCATCGGGAAGTCGTCCGTGTGGTGCTCGCCGATTCCAAAAAAATCGACACCCACCTGCTCGGCCAGAACGCCTTCCTCGACGACGTTGCGGATCGTCTGCGCGTGCGAAAGCGGATGGTCCGCGGCGTCGTGCTCGTGATCGCCGAATGTGTCCAGCCCGAGCACCAGGGGAAAGGTCATCATGCCTGCACCGCTGTCGTGTGGATGGCCCGCTCGAACTCGGCCCGGGTGAGAACCGCGCCGAACACCGGTCCGCCTGGCTGCAGAACCCGTCCTGCGCTCAGGCTGCCCAGCAAGATGCCTTCGTAGCCGAAACGGTCGATGACCTCTGCGACCAGCTTCGCCGCGCGGGGATCGTCCCCGGCCACGCCAATCGCGTGTCGATCTGGCGAGGCCTCCGGTCGACGACCGTCTTCCAGGTCTTGATAGGCGATCTGGTTGAGCGATTTGATGACCATTGATTGAGAGAGCCGCCGCTGCACGATCTCGCTGCTCGAAAGCTGCTGGCCCTGAAACATCGGCACCACTCCATCCGCGGGCGCCCAGTAGTTCATGGCGTCGACCACGAGCTTGCCGGCCAGCAGGCCGGGGTCAAGGTCCGGGAACCTGTGGAGCGGTATCGCCAGCACCACCAGGTCTGCCACCGCCACCGCGTCCGGGCCGAGCTCGAGGTTTTCGGGGCTCCCAGATGCAGCGATCGCCACGTCGAACCCCGCGTCCAGTGCGAGCCTCGCGATGACCGGACCAACGTGACCCGCTCCGAGCACCGCTATGCGCCGCACCGTCGACGGGATCACCAAGGCGCTCACCTTTGACCGTCCTCGGCCGGGGCAACCAGGTATGGGTGGAGGTGGCTCTGCAGCGACCTCAGAATGTCGGCGAGCGCTGCGAATTGCTCAGGCGTCAACGCATCGGCGAAATGCCTCTTGATGGACCTCATGTGTGGTGCGGTCGCGCGCCGGAAGACGCGTGCGCCCTCGGGGGTCAGCGAGACCTCCGCTCCGCGGCTGTCCGTGGCGCAGTCGTCGCGCCGGATCAGCAGCCGCCTCTCCATTCGACCGAGGTGATGGGACAAGCGGCTGCGCTCCCAATCGATCGTCTGGGCCAGCTGGGAGGATCGCATCCGTTTGCCCCGCGCCTCGAACAGGGCAAGGAGGACCTGGTAGTCGGCGGGGGAGAGGTTTGTTTCCTGCAGCTCGGCGCCCAGGACTCTCCGCAGCTCAGCTGTCGTGTCGAGGAGCGCCCGCCACGTGGCCAGCTCCCCGGCGGTCATGCGCCGTCTGACCGCCGGGCGAGTGCCAGGATCGGCGCTGCCCAGGCCCGGTCTCTTCGACACGTCAGCCATCTTACCCAACTGATTGACGCATCAATCAATTCGTCCGACGAAACCGCACGCCCTAACCGAAAGTGCAGTCGAGGGTCACCTTGGCGAGCGCGCTCTCGAGAACGGCGAGCTCCTTGTCGTTCAGCTTCTTGAGGAACAGGTCGGAGACTCCGCGCATGTGAACCAGAGCTGCCACGGCCAGACGGTCCAATCCGGAGCTTGTCAGCTGAACCACGACGCCGCGCGCGTCGGCATCGGCGTGGGCACGACGCACCAGGCGTTCGTGCACGAGCCGGGTGACACGCCGAGTCATGCCGGAGCGTGAGATGAGGGCCCGGTCCGCCAGCTCTGTCATCCGCAACGATCCCCCGGCGACGGCCAGTTGAGCCAGCACGTCGAAGTCGGCCAGGGCCAAGCCGGTCTTGCTTTCCAGATCGGTCTCGAGCTGGCGCAAGAGCGTCGCGTGGGCCCGGAGCAGCGCGTCCCACGCCCTCAAGCCGCGCCCGCCAGGCACCTCCCGCGCCACGATCCGATCGAAACGAGCAGCGGCATTCGGTACGGAAGATACTTGCATATGCAATCACCAGCGGAATAAGGTACTTGTAGTCGCAAGTATATCGAGCACAAGGAGATTGCGAATGATCAAAGAACTCGATGCCGACCCGGACGGATCGCTGACGCGGCGGTGGGGCACCCGGGCCGACGACGCCCGAGTGACAAGAACCATGTCGGCCCTCGAAGCGAATGGAATGACGGTCCTTCGTGCGTCGAACGACGCTACGGCCAAGCGCATTGTCCTGGATCTCATCCCTGACGCTTCCCGGGTGCACCAGGGGGCCTCGCAAACGCTCGACGTGCTGGGGATCACATACGAGATCGAAAAGTCCGGTCGCTACGCGGCGCTTCGGCCGCGGATCTGGAGCATGGATCGCGAGACCGAGGCCGACGAGATACGTCGCCTGGGCGCGGCGCCCGATGTCATGCTCGGGAGCGTCCATGCGGTCACCGAGACCGGTTCGCTGCTTGCCGCCTCGATGAGCGGCAGCCAGCTCGGACCCTATGCAAGCGGCGCCGGAAGAGTCATTTTCGTCATCGGCACGCAGAAGATCGTTCACGACGTCGAGGAAGGCCTCCTCCGCATCAACGAGTACGCGTGGCGGCTCGAAGACGCCCGCGCCCAGGCCGCGTACGGCATACACAGCGCCGTGAACAAAGTTCTGATCATCAACCGGGAGATCACGCCGGGGCGGATCACCGTGGTGTTGGTCGACGAGGTGCTCGGTTTTTAGATGCCCCAGACAGAAGCACGCGAGACTACACCTGTACGAGCAATCCCTAAATCGACGCTGGGTGTCGGGATCATCGGGGTCAGCCCCGTTCGGGGCTGGGCGACCACCGCCCATATCCCGGCGCTGCGGGCGCTGCCGAACTACCGGATCGCGGCGCTGAGCGCACACAGCGCGGAATCCGCCCGCGCGGCAGCCCAGGTGTTCGGGGTCAGCGCGGTGTTCTCGGACCACGAACAGCTGGTGACCCAACCAGATGTCGACGTGGTCGCTGTGACGGTCAAGGTCCCACACCATCGAGAGCTGGTCTCGGCCGCTCTTGCCGCGGGCAAGGCCGTGTACTGCGAGTGGCCACTCGGCCGGGACCTCGACGAGGCGCGAGCGATGGCCGCGCTCGCTGCTCAGAAGGGGGTGCGTACGGTCGTCGGGTTGCAGGCACGCCAGGCCCCGGCAATCGAGTTCGTCCAACAGCTGCTTCGAGATGGATACGTCGGCGAGGTCCTGTCAACAAGCATGCTCGGATTGTCGATCCCGGGCGACGTCGTGGGACAGCCCAACGCCTACATGCTCGACAAGGCAAACGGGGCAAACCTGCTGACGGTCCCATTCGGCCACAGCCTGGACATTCTGAATTACGTACTGGGCGAATTCGCCGACCTGTCAGCCGTGTCGGATGTTCGCAGGCCGTTGATCACCATCGAAGAGACCGGGGAGCCGATCGTCAAAACGGCGGTCGACCAGATCGCTGTGATCGGCACGCTCACGTCCGGGGCGACTGCCAGCATCCACATCAGAGAAGCAGTGGCCGGCGGTACCGGGTTCCTGTGGGAGATCAACGGAACCGACGGCACGCTGCGGATCACCGCTGACGCCGCACTCCCGGAAATCTTTCCCTTGACCGTCGCGGGGGCTCAGGGGCGGAACCTGCTCGCCGAGCTTGTCATCCCGGCGGCCCTGAGACAGAAATGGCCCACGCTCGCGAGCCTGGAAGGAACGCCTGCCTTCAACGTCGCTCGTGCTTACGCCGCGTTCGCGGCAGACATCGACAACGGGACTCAGACCGCGCCGGACTTTGCCGACGCCGTCCCATCAGGGAATCGCGTTAAGGCATGAGGCCTCGGGTTTGTGTGATGACCAAGTGGGCCCGAATGGCGCCATCTATGTCCGGGACACGATCATCTGCGCCCAAATGGCGGGCTCGCACGCGCGGCCCCGGTGTCGAGATCAGTCCTCAGCTCACCGCTTTCTTCACGAGCGCGCCGATCCTTGCCTCTTCGGCGGCATTCAACCCCTTCAGCGCGAAGGCGACTGGCCACATGGCGCCTTCGTCGAGGTTCGCCCGGTCGCTGAAACCGAACGTCGCGTACCTCGTCTTGAACTTCTGGGCGCTTTGGAAGAAGCAGACGACCTTGCCGTCCTTGGCATAAGCCGGCATCCCGTACCAGGTTGTCGGCGAGAGGGCCGGCGCACTGGCTTTGACGATGGCGTGGAGCCGCTTGGCCAGGCCACGATCCGGTTCCGGCAGCTCGGCGATCTTCGCGAGCAGGTCGCTTTCCCCCTCCGCCTTGCGCGCGGCGATCTTCTGCTCCTGGACGCGGTCCATCATCGCGGCCTTTTCCTCGTCCGTGAATCCCTCGTACCTCTTTTTGGTCGCGGCAGTGCTCTTGGCGGGCTTGTCCTTGGCCTTCATTGTTGGTTTCCTCTTGGCCATGGTGGCCGCCGTCATGCCGTCGCCTTCTTGGCGACCTTCCCCTGCTGAAGGATCCGGATCGCGTTGCCGAAGGGGTCGCGGACGCCCATGTCCGTGCCGTAGAAGTGGTCGGTGGGCTCCTGGGTGAAGTCGGTGACGCCGCGCGACTTG
>VBII01000059.1:0-5928 GCA_005887735.1 Chloroflexota bacterium | reverse complement strand
ACGTCGCCAGGGACGCGCACCGTCAGCCAGCGGTAGGAACCCTGCTTGACGTCCTGGCCCTTCTCCAGCCCGAGCTTGTTGACGTAGAAGTCAAGAGCCTCGTCCTTGTTGAGGACCATGATGGAGGCGACGTTGAGTTTGCTGATCATCGCTCGTTTGCTCCTTTGCGAGACTTGATGGGGATGACCCTCATGCTAGGAGGCCGTCGCTGCGGCGGCGTCTCCAAAACTGCTCGATCGCCGCGCCACCCCCGCCGCCACCACCGGCCGCATGGCCCATAGTTGGAAGCAGTTGGGCGCGACCATCGGCTCATGCCCCACGCGGTAGTCCGACGGCGCCTCGCCGACGATCTCCCGGAAGGTGCGGCTGAAGGTCCCCCTGCTGCTGAAGCCGACGTCGAAGCAGATGTCGGTGACGCTGCGGTCGGTCTCGCGCAGCAGGAACATCGAGCGCTCCACTCGGCGCCGCTGCAGGTAACGGTGCGGCGTCTCCCCGAAGACGGCTCTGAAGGTGCGAATGAAGTGCGCCTCGGAGGTTCAAGTCCTCGACTTCCCGGCTCACGGTGCAACGCTACGGCATCGGTGGGATCAGCGAATCGCTTGGCCAACCTCGATCAGGTGTCCGTCAGGATCACGGATGTATGCGCGGATCTCTCGACCATGGTCTTTGGGCTCGGTGAGAAATTGCGCTCCTTTCGCCGACCACTCCTTGTACGCCTTCGCAATATCGGCGACTCGAATGTTCAGGAATGCGCTCGTCCGGTTTGGGTCAGCCGGAGTGGTCAAAGTCACGGTGGGCTTGTCATCGGTGGGTCCACCGCCGGTGTTGAGAATCAGCCACGTATTTGCGACCTTCAAGATCACGGGATCGCTTTCAATCAGCACCTTGGCATCAAATACGGACTGGTAGAACTCGCGTGATCGATCCTGGTCTGATACCACCAGAAAGTGCGTGACCACAAAACCTTCTTTCGGCGCGGGGAAGTCATCCGGGTCCATCGGTACTCCTTTCTTCAAAAGGGGACGATGCTTCGCCTCTTCAATGTAGTCAACGACGGCAGAATCGGGCGCCGGGCACCAGGCCTCGAAAGTGCCGTCGGCGCTCTTACGCCGCGCGGTTGCTCCCTGTGCCTGTCCCGCCCGTGATCGCGACGCTGCGGCGACTGTACTGAGCTCCAGTCACGGTTTGGACCAACCATGTGGCCACATCGGCGCGTGAGATCCTGTGCGACATACCCCACTTCGCATCCGCCGCAAGGACCGATACAGATCCTGTGGCGGGTCCGTCTGTGAGTGGGCTGGCGTAGATGATGGTCCAATCGAGGCCGCTCGACCGGAGCATCTCCTCGCCTAAGGTTTTGTCTTTGACCATGGCGCCCATGACGAGGCCGGTGGCCAGTCTCATCGGGACATTCAACCGCTGACGCTCGACGAGAAACGACGAGAGCACAACCACCCGCTTGAGTCCCGTCTGCCGGGCAGCGTCCACAATCGCTTGGGTTGAGTCCGCGATGACCGATCCTGACCCGCCCAGCGTGCTGATGAGGGCATCTGCACCCGCCAACGCTCGCGCAACGTCCTGAGCATCTGTCGCCAGGCCGGTGATAACTCGCAATCTGGAGTTGCTGCTGGTCAGCTTTTCCGGCGAGCGGACGAGCGCAGTCACGGTGTGGCCGGCGGAGAGCGCCTGCTCGACCACGAGTCTGCCAGTGCCGCCGGTGGCTCCAAGGATTACGAGGTTCATCGACTTCCTCCTGACCCCAATTTCTTGAAGTTGAAGCTTCAAGTTGCTAATCTAGAATAACTTGAAGCGTCAACTTATTCCCGAGCCTGATTCCACCCAGCCGCCCCAACCACTCCGATGGCTGAACAATCACGAGTGGAGCGCCTGGTTGCATCTGCTGGCAACGTTCACTCTCCTGCCGGCGGCGATCGATTCCCAGCTGCAGCGTGAGGCTGGGATGACTCATTTCGAATTCGGCGTCATGGCTGCGCTCTCCAGGCAGCCGGGCCGCCGCCTTCAGCTCAAAGACCTGGCCGTGGTCGCTAACGGTTCGCTGTCGCGGCTGTCGCACGTGATCTCGCGCCTCGAACGGCAGGGCTGGGTGCGAAGGGTAAGCGGGACCAAAGGCCGCGCGACCGACGCCGAGTTGACCGATAAGGGATACAGGAAGCTGATGGAGGCGGGCCCCATTCATTTCCAGGAGGTTCGAAGGCTCGTGTTCGACGTGCTGACGCCGCAAGAGGTGAAGGAGCTGAAGCGCGTTACCAGCCGTCTCAACGCGGGGCTCATTCCGGAGACGAATCTGGGACCGCTCGCCCGCAGGATCCGAGCAAGCGCGCTGCGCCAGTCGAGATAAACATCGGCTGCGGCGACGATCCACTCCAAACGCGTGTGAGCACCGCTAGATCACAGTTTCTCGAGGATCCCTTCCGCATCGCTCGCGAGGAGGCCTCTATGAACCCACCACCCGGCGTGCACTCCCGAACCGTCCGCACGAGCCGCCTCAACATGCACCTCACGGAGTCGGGACCCTCCGACGGCATCCCTGTGCTGATGATTCACGGCAACCTCTCCACAGGTCGCTTCTTCGAACATCTGATGCCCGGGGCTCCAGACCGCTACCGGATCATCGCGCCTGACATGCGGGGGTTTGGCGACACCGAGCGAAAGCTGATCGACGCCACTCGCGGGCTCCGCGACTGGGCGGATGACGCTTACTCGCTGGTCCAGGCGCTTGGCATCACGCAACCGGTGCACCTGGTCGGGTGGTCGACAGGCGGAGCAGCGATCGCGAACTACGCGGTGGACCGACCAGTAGCCTCGTTGACCTTCATCGACCCCGTCGCGCCTTACGGCTTTGGAGGTGTACGCCTCGATGGCACTCCATGCTTTCCCGACTACGCGGGGTCAGGTGGGGGGACCGGGAGCCCGGATTTCACCAAGACCATAGCCGAGCACGACACGTCGGCGGACTCGCCCTTCTCGCCACGCAACGTGATCAACAGCTCGTACTGGGCGGCCACGCATCGCGAGCCGAAGGAGCGCGAGGACATGCTGGTCGAGGAAGTCCTGAAATCCGTCACCGGAGACGACGGGTATCCGGGCGACCTCACCCCTTCGCCCAACTGGCCGGGCGTCGCGCCAGGCACTCGCGGCATCCTCAACGCCCTGTCCCCCAAGTACTGCAACTGGGCTGACATCGTCGACCTCGAGTCCAAGCCGCCGATCCTATGGACCCATGGCACTGCGGACATCGTGGTCGCCGACGGCTCGGCGTGGGAGATGGGCACCCTCGGCAAGATGGGCGTGGTTCCGGGTTGGCCTGGGGAGGAGGCCTTTCCTCCGCAGCCGATGGTCGCGCAGATCAGAAAAGTGTTGGAGGCCTACCGAGCCGCGGGCGGCCGCATCCAGATCGAGATGTTCGAAGGCTCCGGCCATGGTCCGGTGATCGACGCCGCGGAACGCTGGAGCGAAATCTTCTTCGCCTTCCTTGCGTCCGCCGACGTCAAGGCTGTTGGGTCGCGGGCCTGAGGACCCCTCTCGGCGGCACCTGGTCATGGGAGTCGCTAAGCCCTGGTCGAACTACAGCCTTGACGCTGTGGGGATCGCGGCCGGCGGTCAGGGCCTGCTCCGTGTCGGCGAGACCATACTCGCCCGTGACCAGATCGTCGAGACTAACTCGGCCGGAGGCGGCGAGAGCAATTGCGGTCGGCCATGTATTGGCATATCGGAATGTGCCGGTGATGAGCAGCTCGCGTTGTTGGATCAGCCCAAGAGGCAGCTTGAACTCATCTGCCCCCATCCCAACCAAGACGACTGACCCCGCCGGCCGAACCAAACGTACGCCTGCATCAATGGCGGCTGGCGAACCGGAGCAGTCGATGAACGCATCGAATTCGCCGGCGACGTCATCAGAGCCCGGGACCGCGATCTCCGTGGCGCCGCGTGCCAACGCCGCCGACAGTCGGTTGCGGTTGACGTCACTCACGGCGATTCGCGTCGCGCCGACAGCACGAGCAACCATCGTCGTTACCAGGCCGATTGGCCCTGCCCCTGCGATCAGCAATGAAGTCCCAGCCTGGGTTCCAGCTTTGCGGTTTGCCCAGATGCCGACCGAAAGCGGCTCAAGGAGTGCAGCTGCGTTGTCACTGATTTCATCGGGCACTGTGTAGGCGAGGTCCGCCTTCACGGCGACGAATTCCGACAGCGTGCCGTCGACGGGAGGTGTGCCATGGAATCTGATGTTCGGACACAGGTTGTACCTACCAGTGCGACACTGATCGCAGCGACCGCATGGCTCGCCAGGTTCGATGGCGACACGTTCACCCACTCGCGCCGGAGAGACTCCCTTGCCGACCTCAACTATTTGACCGGACGATTCGTGTCCCAGGACCAATGGGCTGCGGACCACGAAATCGCCGATGCGGCCGTGCTCGTAATAGTGGACGTCGGATCCGCAAACTCCGACCGACAGAATCCGGACCAGGACCTCGCCCTCCGACGGCGCTGGAACTCGGCGCTGCTCAAGTCGCAGGTCGCGCGGCGCGTACAGGACTGCCGTGGTCATGGTGCCGTGTGGTGGACCAGGATTGCCGATCGACCTTGGTGCGGACATGGTGGACTCCTTGCCGGCGCACACCGGTCATTTCGGGGAGGTCTTGAGTTGACTGATTCTGGCCTACTATCGCCGAAAATCGAGTAGCGACGTCAGCCGCGCCGGCTTCGCGCGCGATCCCACCGCCTGGTCGAGATCGCGTCTCAGGCGCGCCAGGTATTGCACCCACTCGCCTGCCATCACCACCGCCATCGCACCCATGCCAATGCCGGGCTCGGCCTGCCATCGGCTCACTCTGGTGGCGGACGGCCGCAAGCAAATCACGGCCTCGTAACGCGCGCCAGTCGCGCGGGCGCTCGTCTTTACTGCTGCAATTCAGCGAGCCGCTGCGCCACCACGTTCGCACTCGCCACGTTGGCCTCCTTGCCCTCGTGCAAGAGCGCGCGCATAGCCGCCGAGAGAGCGCTGCGGAGCCGCTCGGGGTCAAGGGAGCCAACGTGGGTCCCGTCGAGGCCGGCGAGAGCGTCGGCGGGTAAGTCGTCGTAACCGCGTGCCTGTACCGCCGGTAGTTCTCGACGGAGGCAGGCGAGCGAGAGAGCGTGGTCTCGGACCGCGCCGATGTAGTGCTCCGCCTGCCAAACACGCCCGCGTTCGATGCACGCGCGCGAGTGCACGCCGTAGATGACGCCCCAACCGAAGAGGTCTCCGGGGGCCGGCGGCCTGGGCCCAGCGGTCGGCTCGCCTTCCGCGGTTTCGCCGAACAGCAGTCGGAACCGGGGACCGGCAGGGGCGAAGCGCGCCGCGGGTGTCAGCGACAGATCGAGCTGGAGAGCGTCCGGCAGCAGGAACACGCGGTAGATCGTCGGCCCGCGCTCGAGATCGACGAGATGCACGGCGGCCAACTCGTCGCCGAGCGTGCGAGTCCAGTCGTCGAGAACTTCAGGCACGGGCACATCGTCGGCGACGGCGAAGGTGAGGTCGAGGTCCGAGAAGCGATCGCCGCCCCCAAGTGCCAGCGAGCCGACAGCGGCTCCGGCAACGACCCGTCGGTCGTTCTCGGCAAGGGTCAACACCCGTTCGCGTAGGGCGTCCCGTTGCTCAACGGTGAACACGACCGCCGGATCGTAGACGGTGCCGGCGGATCCGAGTCGGATTACGCTCTCGACGTGCGCGATCTGGGCGACGTTTTGGAGTTGCTCCATACCAGTCGAGAGCGTTGGGATTCACTACGGCTGGCAGGCCGGGATTGGAGGCATCTTGCCCGGCACCACGAGGCATGGAAGGTATGGGTGGCGGCCATACAGCGAGATTCCAACCGCCGCTCGGTCACGCAGATCGCGGCAGTGAGGGCTGTGGCCGAAGGAGAGGAA
>VBII01000058.1 GCA_005887735.1 Chloroflexota bacterium | reverse complement strand
CTGCTTGGAATGCGGATCGCGGGAATATCGGATGCTCGCCTCTACGCAGGCTCCTGGAGCGACTGGTCCAATCGAGACGCGCCGGTGGCCACCGGCTCCGAGCCCTAGAGTTAGGCCGTGATTCTCAAAGGCAAACGGATCCTGTTGGCCGGCATGTCCGACCGGCGCAGCATCGGATACGCCATCGCGCAAGAGGTGCAGCGGGAGGGCGCCGAGCTCCTGCTCACGAGCTTCGGCCGGATGATGTCCATCACCCAGATGACCGCAAAAAAGCTCGATCCTGTGCCTGAGATTCTCGAGATGGACGTGACCAAAGCGTCCGACATCGACAGCGCGGTCGACGCAACCTCG
>VBII01000057.1 GCA_005887735.1 Chloroflexota bacterium | reverse complement strand
TCGGGCGGTCGCGGTCCTGCTTTCCGACCTCCTGGACATGACCACAGGCGAGCTCCTCCACGTCGACGGCGGCTATCACGCGATGGGAGCCGAGCTGCCTCCAGCCGACTGATACAAGATGTTGTGCACGTCGGGCGACAAGCGCGCAACATCATGTTAGGCTCTTCCCAAATCCCGGTTTGGCGGGGTCGCCGCCACGACCGGCACACGGGAGGAATGCAGTTTGCGGGAGTGCCTGGTGATCTACGTGGACGCCGCGCTGGATAAGCATGGCCGGGCCGGATGTGGCCTGGCCGTTTTTGTTAGAGGTCGAGCCGTCTACACCGAGTCGTTCGGCTTTTCGCACATGGGTGGGTCGGCTCAGCTGGAGGCGCACGTTTGCGCCGGCGCGCTGGATCTGGCCGCCGCCCGATGGCCTTATCACCGCGTTATCGTGCGCACGGATTGCGCTCGCGGCAAGCGTCGCCAGCGGCCCTGCGCAGACTGCGTTGACCCGAATCTTGTAGCGCCCCAGGTCGCGGGCGAGATATCTCGTCACCGACTCCAGTGCGGCTTTGGAAACGCCCATCCAGTCGTATTTCGGCCACGCGCTGGTTGAATTATCAAAATCAAGTGTGACCATCGACCCGCCGTGGTCGCGCATCAGCGGCAAGAAACCACGCGCCAGCTCTTTGAAAGAAAAAGCGCTCACCTGCAGCGTCATCGCGACACTTTCCCAGGGCGTACTGAGAAATTTCCCGCCGAGGGCGTCCGCGGGCGCGAAGGCAACCGAATGCACCAGGCCGTCGAGACGGTCCCATCTCTTCGAGGTTGCGTCGACCGCGCTGTCGATGTCGGACGCTTTGGTCACGTCCATCTCGAGAATCTCAGGCACAGGATCGAGCTTTTTTGCGGTCATCTGGGTGATGGACATCATCCGGCCGAAGCTCGTGAGCAGGAGCTCGGCGCCCTCACGCTGCACCTCTTGCGCGATGGCGTATCCGATGCTGCGCCGGTCGGACATGCCGGCCAACAGGATCCGTTTGCCTTTGAGAATCACGGCCTAACTCTAGGGCTCGGAGCCGGTGGCCACCGGCGCGTCCCGATTGGACCAGTCGCTCCAGGAGCCCGCGTAGAGGCGAGCGTCCGATAGACCCGCGATCCGCATTCCAAGCAGGTGATGGGTCGCGTTCACCCCCGACCCGCAGTAGAACACCGCCCCGCCTTTAGCTCCGAGCTCCTCATACCTGCGGCGAAGCTCGCCCGGCGGTTTGAATCGCCCGTCCGGACCAAGATTCTCGGTGAGCGGGGCGCTCAACGCACCGGGTATGTGGCCGGCCTTCGGATCGACCGGTTCCACTTCGCCGCGATAGCGCTCCACTGCTCTGGCATCGATGAGCGGCGCACTGCGAAGCGATTTCACGGCCTCGAAATCGAGGACAAGCGATCGATCCGGCGGACCCGCGTGAAAATCGCCAGGCGCGATGCCGACTGCCCGCGTCTCGAGAGGCTCGCCCCAGGCCTGCAATCCTCCGTCCAGCACAGCTTGAGCCTGATGGCCGAAAAGCTCGAGTAGGAACCAGAGCCGAGCCGCGACCGAGCCGCCCGCGTCGTCATAGACGACCACCATGCTTTCAGTGCTGACGCCCGCCTTGCGCATCTCGGCCTCGAATTGGCCGGCCGTGGGGAGCGGATGACGGCCCGCTCCCTTCCCCGTAACCGCTTCGAGGTCGACGAAGGCAGCGCCCGGAATGTGGCCGCGGTGATATTCGTCCCGGCCGTTGCGGCGCTGCAGGTACCAGCGAAAGTCGATCACGCGGAGGTCCGGGTCGTCGATGTGGTGGCGCAGCCACGCGGCTTCGACGAGAGGTCCGAATTCCACTACGCACCCACGCGAGTGTCGTGGCAGAAGTGCACGGCGTGCGGATGGATTGCATGCACCTTTTCGAGCGAGCGCGTCCACGCGTCGCGATCGGCATGCTGGCCGCGCCACGGTGAGAGGTCCGCATTTTCGAAGTCCCGATAGATGTCGGACGTGTACGCGGCGTCTCCGATCATCACCGCCACCCCGTCCGGCCCGTCCACGAACACGCTCTGGTGGCGCTCGAAGCGCGCGCCGGCGAAGTCGAACCACTGCCCGTTGGTGGGCTCCTCTCGGCGCGCGCGCTCGAGCTCGGTGCGTTGGATGTAAAACGGCGCGTGCTTGAAGACGGCGTTCTGACCGCAGTGTTCGAAATGAAGATGGCTGTTGATGACGATCTTCACATCGGCGGGACTGAGGTCGTGCTCGGCCATCGCGTCCGCGGCGTGGCGGTTGACGACCTTCCAATCCTTGATTAGCCGCTCATCGCCCCATCCGACGCCCGTGTCGACCAGGATCGCGCCGGCACGCGGGTGCTTGATCACGAACCCATGCACCGGTATCTCGTGGAAGGCATCGAGACGCGCCAGGTGGAGGCGGACGATCTCCATCAGGGCAGGAAGGGCGAGGCGGCGAAAAGCGTAAACAGAAGTGCGAGGTAGACCATCGAATAGGTCCACAAGCGCCTGGTCCACCGTCGCCCTTCGAGGTCGAGGACGGTGATCGCCACCAGGCCCAGGCCCAGCACCGCGGCCCCGGCCAGGTACACGGCGCCTGCAGAGCCCGTGAAGAATGGAACGAGGCTCACGCCGGCGGTCAGCACCGCATAGACGGTGCTCTGCCGCTTGGTCGACCGCTCGCCAGCCACGACGGGCAGCATGGGAACGTTGGCTCGCGCGTAATCGGCCTTGATCATCTGCGCCAGCGCCCAGAAGTGCGGCGGCGTCCAGAAGAGGACGACCCCGAAGAAAGCCAGCGCGGTCAGGTCGAGCCGTCCGGTTGCGGCGGCCCAGCCGACCAGCGGCGGCATCGCGCCGGCCGCGCCGCCGATGACGATGTTCTGAGGCGTCGACCGCTTCAGCCACATCGTGTAGACGAAGACGTAGATGAGCGCTCCGGTCAGGTCGAGCACCGCGGCCAGCAGGTTGGCCTCGGCCCAGAGAACGGCGAACGCCACCGCATTGAGACCGATCCCCAGTGCCAGCGCGTGCCAGGGCGCGATGCGCCCTGAAGGCAGCGGCCTGCGGCGAGTGCGCGTCATCTCGGCGTCGATGTCGCGGTCGAACCACATGTTGATCGCGTTTGCGCCGCCTGCGGCGCAGGTGAGGCCGATGAAGACCGCGGCGACGGCCTGCAGCTTGGGGTGCCCGTGAGCCGCGGGAAGCATCACGCCGAGCGCCGTGGCATCGAGGAGCGCCACGATCCGCAGCTTGAGAAGGCTGATGTAGTCCCGGATCACGTCGCCGAGATTTCGTGCGCGCGGCAGCGCTTCGGCGACGCTCACGCTGTTCGTTTCTCCACCGCCAACCGCGAATATGCCCGCGCTCGATCAGCGCGCGGCAGCGTGAGAAGGGCGATGCCAAGCATTCCCGCCCACACCAGCGTCGCGATCGCCACGTGCATCCCGTTGAAGAATGCCGCGTCCGTCAGCGCGGCGCCCGCCCCGACCGCGACCTGGAGCGCGAACACCGCCAGGGTCGCCAGCCCCGCCGCACGCAGGATCGGCTGTCGCAGCGAGCCGACGGCCACGTAGACGATCAGGAGCCCGATCACGAGAACCGCGCCTCGATGGAGCATGGTGAACGCGTTCGCGCCGCCGAAGTCGAGTGAGAACCCGCCGCCGCACAGCGGCCACGAGTGGCAGCTTTGATCGGCGTTGCTAGCCACGACCGTGGACCCGCTGAGAAGCAGCACGTACGTCGCGCCCGCCGCCAGTGCCGTCGATCGCGCCCAGCGGGGCAGTCCGGACGACTCCGGCAGAGACATGATCGCGGTGGCCAGGAGAAACCCGAGGATGATCATCGCAAGGCCAAGGTGGATCACCACGAGCCACGGCCCGAGCTCGCTGGCAACCACCGCAGCCCCGAGCAGGGCCTCACTCAAGCCGGCAATCAAAGCCCCCGTCGCAAGCCAGGCCACGAGTGGCCGCCGAGTGCGCCATACGACCCAGGCGAGGATCGCGGTCGCGGCAATCAACAGCTCGGTCAGGCTGCCCACGGCCCTATGCGAGTACTCGATGATCGCGTTCAGGTCAGCCGGCGGGTAGGGACGGCCATGACAGAGCGGCCAGTCGGGGCAGCCGAGTCCGGAGCCCGTGACGCGGACCACGCCGCCAAGCGCTATCTGGAGGTAAGCGAAAAACGCGGTCGTGAAAGCGACGCGGCGGAAAAGTCCGGCTGAGACCAACTCGGGCCCAGTCTACTGACTGCTTAGATTCGACAGCTCCGCGGCCAGCACGCCCGCCTGGAGCTGGCCGATCTGGCGGCGGTCGATGGTTCCATCCGACCGCACAAAGACCGTCATGGGCAGTCCTGACAAACCATATGAGCGCCCGACAGCCAGGTCGGAATCGAGCAGAGCCGCCTGCCGGATGCCCAGGCTCTGCAGAAAAGAGCGCGCAGCCCCCGGGGCGTCGCCTTCATCGATGAGCACCAGGCGGACACCCGACTGCGAGCCGACCGACTTCTGCAACAGAGGCATCTCCGCCTTGCACGGAGGGCAGTAAGTTGCCCAGAAGTTGATCACCACAGGCTTTCCTGCGTAGTCCGCGAGGCTCACGTTTGCGCCGGCAGTGGACGGCAGCGTGAAAGGAGGTGCCTTGCCGCCCGCTGACACGAAGGACCCCTCCGGCCCCGCAATCGTGGCGAGCGCCTGCAGGACATCCGGAGCGCCCCAGCCATCCCCGCCCGAGGCAAGCTCGGACAGCCCCCGCGGGCTGAGTGACGTCACCAGAGACGGCCCGATGTCGTGTCCGACCTTCGGCACGCCTCGATAGACAAGGCGAATGAAACCATGGCGATCGACCAACGCAAGCGTAGATGTATGCGCGTCGCCGCTTGCCAGCTCGACACCAAACGGTTTCCAGAAATCAGTCACCCCTTGCACAGTGCCGGTGGCGAAGGTCCAGTGTGCATCGATCTGGCTCGCGTAGCTCTTGAGCACCGAGGGGGTGTCGGTCTCCGGATCCGTGGTCACCTCGAGGAGCGTCACGGTCGGCGGGACCCGTTTGGCGAGCTGAGCGAACAGGGCGGTATAGAGCGGGCACGTTTCGTGGCATGTCGTGTGAAACGCAGCGATGACTATGTCTCTGCCGGCCAGCGAATCCAGAGTGATCGGCGTCGCAGCCGGGTCGAACAGCTGGAAGGCGGGCATTGGTTCGAACTTGCCCGACAGTTCGCCGAGGCCGAGATTCACGTCGTCGTTACCGGCGTACACGGCGCCCGTCACCAACCGCCCGGAATCGATTCCGACCAACAGAGGTTCGACCTGGCCTGCTGTGACGGTAAGGGCAAGATGCTGCACGTCGTCACCCAGACGCACGCCGTTGTAGGCTCCCGCGCCCATCGCGAGAGCGAGCAGCTGGCGCTGCTCCGGGGCCGCCGGGACTTTGCCGGCCAGGGTCCCGACCCTGACCCAGTCGCCGCCGCTTGCGTGAAGCATCAGAGCGGATGAAGGCAACGACGTCGCGGAGCGGCCTGCCGCGATGACCACCAGCGTCCCGGTCGCCGGTTGAAGTCGCGGCGCGATCCAGAGCACGACCACGACGAGGACGGCGGCCACGACAGAGGCAAGCCAGAGGATTCGGGGCCGGGTCGTGACTACGCCACCTTGACGGGAGCGCCACCGTAGCGGGCCGCGACGCGGTCGATGTATGCGGCGCACAGGTCGGCCACTTCGGCGCTCTCGACCTGGATCACGTTCTCCGCGTTGCTTTCACCGCTGTGCGAAAGGTTGAAGCTGCCTGCGTAGACGTAATCGTCAGCGACCAGGACCTTCGCGTGCATGAAATCGTGCACTGATCCTTTCGCGTAAGGCGTTGAGCGCTTTCCCCCGAAACGGACCGCAGTGGTGATGGCGTGAAAGGCGGCTATCTTCCAGGCAGCGCCGGCCTGGCTCGCCCACTGATGCTGGACCTCATCCATCTGCGTCGCATCGTACACACCGGCTACGTCGATCTTGTTCTGCGCGGTCACTTCGGCGAGCGTGCCGAGGATGGGGCCAGACGTGATCACCGGCGAGCACACGCGAATGCGCTTTTCTGCCGACGCGATCGAGCGTGACATGGCATGGACGAGCTTCAAGCTGCGACCCGGACAGAAGTAGGGACGCACGCGACTTCCGTCAGCCAGGGACGACCACGGCGAGGAAATGCGGCCCGAGATGGCCACGATTGGTTTCTCCCACAAGCCCTCGAAGTTCGCCGCAAAGTCCGCAGCGATCTCACCCGAGGCGACCGTGAACATCACGTTTTCTTCCCGGTTCCATGAATCGTTGGTCCAGTTGGTCGAGCCGGTGAGTAATGCCGCGTCGGCCGTGCCGGCATCGCGCACCGCGTACTTGTGGTGCATCAGGTCCGGCACACCGGGCACCGGCTTGATCTGCACACCGGCTGACCGCAGCTGATCGACAAACGCCCAGTCGATCTCTGGTGGCGGGGGCACCGGAATTGTCTGGGCGTGGTCCTGGTTGAAGATCAACCGCACCGCAACGCCGCGCTTCACCGCTGCCTGAAAGGAGTTGAGGATGGTTGCTGACGGTGAGGCCTCGAGCCGCAGGTCATAGATCGCCACATCAAGCGTCTTGGTCGCCCCGTCGAGAAAGGACGCCAGCCTCAGTGCGACCACGTCGGAGGTTTGGCCGCCATCGGTCAGAAAGTAGAAATCGAGCGGCGCTATTGCTGGTCTCGCTTCGGTTCCCCTGTCTGCTCGCGCGGCTCTTCGACCTCCACCGGCAGCGGTCGCGTCGCCATCTCGGCAGCCTCCTCCGGATCGTCGGTGAGCGTCATGAGGTTCAGGTCATCCGGCGCGATCGCGCCCGCGCCCAGCACGTGTTCTTTCAGCCACTCAAGGTCCCGGTCTGGGCCAGCGTCAGCGACTCGAACAGCTCGTCCAGGGTGCCGAATCCGCCGGGAAAGATCACGAAGCCACGCGCGTACTTGACGAACATGTTCTTGCGTACGAAGAAGTAGCGGAACTCGACGCCGAGGTCGACATATTTGTTGAGGGACTGCTCGTGGGGCAGCTCGATGTTGCAGCCGACCGACAGTCCACCAGCCTCGTGGCAGCCTCGGTTGACGGCTTCCATGATCCCGGGCCCTCCGCCGGTGATCACCGCGAAACCGCGATTGGCGAGAGCGCCGCCTAGCTTCCTGCCTGCGATGTAATAAGGATCGTTGGGGTGGGACCTGGCGGAGCCGAAAACGGTGACCGCGGGGCCGACCTCGTTGAGGGCGTCAAAACCCTCGACGAACTCGGACAGGATGCGCAGCACGCGCCAGGGATCCGCGTGGTGGCTGAGCTCTTCGATGGCGCTGCGCTCCAGCAGCATGCGGTCGGCCGGCGCCTGTTCGGACGGGACGACAAGTCGACCGGCGCGGCGGCGATCAGCGATTCCCCGGCGTTGCGCCTCGTCCATCAGGCGTCTGCGGGTGTTTCTTCGCGGGGCTCGGTTTCGGTGGGCGTTTCGGTGGGGACTGCCACGGCGACCGGCTCAGTGTCGCTTACCGCGAGCGCGATGCGCTTGCGGGCCTTCCGGGCGGCTTTGTCATCGCCGTTCTGGACCACGGCCTCAGGGGCCGCCGGCGCGGCCGCGGGCTCGGTGATGGCGGGCTCGGTGACGGCAGGCTTGTCGGCGGCTTTGTCAGTCGTGTGGTCTGGCATCTCGAGCAGCTGGTCCAGGTGCGCTTTGAGCTTGGTGACCTCGGCCTCGAGCTCGTGGACGCGGCGGCGGTGCCGCATGTGCTCGGTGAAGTGATGGAGGTTGGTGTACCAGTGGTACACGGTGCCGGCGGCCAGGACCAGGACCAGCGGAACGACGGCCACCGACCAGAGGGGAATGCCGTCGATCCGGAAGACCGACCAGCTGACGTTCACTGGGGCCGTGTTGCTGTACCCGAAGATGGTCGCGGCCACCCCTAAGGCAAGGCCAAAGACCAGGGCTGACGCGAGCACAAAACGCTGCCAGAGATGGCTCAAATCGGGCACCGGCCGAAGGTTACTCCGGTTGCCCGGCGGCTGATCAGCCTTAACTTCGCCGGTCCTGGTCGATGCGCTCCAGCACGATCACCGGGATCTTGCGGGTCGTTTTCTGGCGGTAGTCCCAGAAGGCGGGGTTGACGTCGGCGTGCTGCTTGTAGAGGCGCTCGTAGTCGTCGCCATCGACCACCTTTGCCCGCGCCTTGAACTTCTCGCCGCCCGCCTCGACAGTGACGACGGGATGGGTGCTGAGGTTGTGGTACCAGGACGGGTGGGTCGGGGCGCCGCCCTTGGACGCGACGATCACGTGGTGGCCCTTCTCCCATGTGTAGACCAGGGGGTTTTCGCGGACCTCGCCGGACTTGGCGCCTATGGTGGTCAGGATGAGAACGTCGCGGCCCTTGAAGGGACCGCTGGTGGCCTTGCCGCCGTTTGCGCGCAGGTCTTTGATGAGGTTGCGGTTGAAGTCGAGGAAACTACTGCTCATGGGATTGTCATACCCAGACCAACGTTGGGCCATTCCATGACCGGCGGCGACGCCACGTTTCGAATGGTCAGATTCCGGCTGCTGATCATCGCCTTCTTGGTCTTGATGTCGTGTATCGCCGTGCTGCTCTTGGTGAGCCTGCGAGGCAACACAGATGCGCTGCTGGCAGTGTTCATCGCCCTGTGGGTGGGGGCACTGGCCTGGACCGCCTACTGGTTCTTGTTCCGAGTGGCCTACGAGGTCGCCGTCGTGGATGGTTCGACGCTCCGCTGGCACACGATGATGACTTCGCACGAAGCTCCACTGGCACGGATCAAGGGGGTCGACACGCCGTTCGGACCGTTCAGCACGGGTCTCCGTCGGATCAGGCTCGACGGCCAGCGCTCGCCGCTGCTGATGGGGTTGCCAGGCGTCGGAGAAATCTTCGCAGTGATCCTGGCATTCCGACCAGATGTGCCAATCAACACAAGCTGGTATGACCGAACCTATGAGCGGTTCGCGATTCACAACGTGTACTGGGTGCGAGTTGGAGGCAGCCGGGTTTGAGCTCGTATCGACGAACCTCCCTCAGGAAGCGGATCGCCAGGTCGAACCCGCGTGCGACGACGCGCGGGCTCAAAGGCCCGGGGTCGTTATGGGTTTGATAACCGCGCCAGGCCTTCCTACGTTTCTCCAGCATGGCCCCAGGCCGAGCTCAGATCGTGCGGGTCACACTCGTCAGCGCCATCGTTTTGCTGGCGGGGGCCGGCGGCAGCCTCCTGTACACGGAGACCGCCTCGGTGACGATCTCGGTCCCACGGCAGAATCTCGAGGCGCTCGTGACACTCGCCGGCGGTCCAGGCGGAGGCACGCTGGCGACCGAGCGGTTCCAGGCCTCCGCGACTGAGAGCCAAAAAGGCTCAGCAAGCACAATCCAGGTCGATGGGCGCTCGGCCCAGGTGATCCAGCAGTCCGACTACGACGCCGTCCTCAACGCGCTGACGGTCAAGGTGACCAATGAGCTGGGAGCCGGGCTGCTCACCAACTCACGGGGAAAGTTCTATGTCGGGGATTCGCAGCCGGACATCACCGCGACAAGCGATCACAAGGTCGGCGACGAGACCCCTTCGTTCACGATCAAAGTGTCCGGCGCGATCGGGGCGTCCGCATTTTCCATCGACGACGCCAACGTGATTTTGCTCGCGGCACTCAAGGCCAAGGTGCCGCACGGCGAGGAGCTAACGGACGACCCGGTTCAGTTCATCTTCCAGGGCCGGCAGGTCGGCTCCAATGCCGATGTCCTCGCCACCGGTAATGACGTGCTCGTCACCGGGAAAGCGGATGGGTATGTCGTCTCGAAGCTCTCACCCCAGTCACTGAAGTCGCAGATCCGGGGCCTGAGCCCCACCGATGCCGCGAGCTCCCTCGAACGCAATGCACCTGGAAGCCGGGTTGAGATCCGAACATCACCGGCGGCGATGCCGTGGCTTCCAGTCATGGCGGACCACATCTCGTTGACCGTCGTGGTGGAGCCGGCGCGAGGCCACTTTTGATTCTGTCCTAGGTCCGCCCGGAGGGTCGCTTCCAGAAAGCGCCGATCAGGCCACCGGCGAGGGCCGGAACGACGAACAGCGCCGCCAGGACAAACGGATGCGCCGCTCGCGGCGTGTTCACCAGGAACCCGACCTTTGCCACGATGACGACCACGGTGATGAGAAGACCGACGACGAGGCCGATCACCACGCCAATCAGGACTCGCATGTAATTCGCCACCCGGGCATCGTGCCGGTATTCAACACCAAGTTCGACTTGGTGGAGGCGGCGGGAGTTGAACCCGCGTCCGAAGCAGCTTCCTCCGGGATCTCTACGAGCGTGTCCGGGATATTGGTTCTCGCTTGGCGGCTCCTCCCGACGGGATCCGCTTCTGCCAGCCGCGGTGCATGTCCCACCTCAGGGCCGCGGCGCCCCTGAGGTGGCGATCCGGTCTATGTAACGCCGTTCCTCCATCCGCCGGATTGACGGGGGACGACGCCCGGGCTCAAAGGTCCGGGGCTTCAGTCCTTACTGCTTACGCAGCGAGGGCGAAAGCGGTGTTCTTGTTGGCGTTTGTGAACGCTGCGCTGTAACGCACGCGGCTCTCGGCTCGCAATCCCGAAGCTCAACTGCCCCGTCGAGACCGGACGCCCCCACGAAGCCGAACTTGGTTGCAGTTCAGATGTTACCCGTCAGCGCCACATAGGAAACCCGAGGCTGGGCGAACTATCATCGACACGCGCGCCGCCGAGGCCGGGTGGCGGAGCTCACAAGCGGAGGCCGTGGAGGGTCTCGCCGATGGTCCGTCACCGCATGCACGTGGTCGCCGATCTGGGCAAGTACCGCGACGCAATGGCCTGGATCGCCGAGATGAATGCCGCGAGCCGCAATCTGGGCCTACCCGAAGCGACGGCCTGGTCACCGATTTCGGGCGACTTCAACTACATCATTCTCGAGACGGAATACGCGGACCTCGCCACGTTCGACGCCTCGCAAACCAAGTTCCAGAGCGATCCACAAGCTATGGCTGTCTTCCGCCGAGGCAGGGACTGGGGCTCCCATTCCCACTGGCCGAAGGACGAAGTGCTGACTTCCGCGGCGACGATCGCATAGGCGACCGCCGCCCGTCTGGTCTAATGGACGCCACATCGTGGCTGTAGACCTCGAACGCATCGGCCGGGCCAGCCTCAAGGAGCTGGGCGACATCCGGATCGACGACGTCCTGTCGTTCATCGATCGCGGCATCGAGAACATGCCGAGCTACATGGACCTTTACCGGCGTTGGGAGGCCCAGCAGTGGGCGGTGTCCGACCTCGACTTCAGCCTCGACCGACAGGATTGGCTGGAATCCAGTGAGCTCGACCGAAAGGCGACGCTCTGGTCTCACCGACTCTTCTTCAACGGCGAGGAGCGAGTCACGGCGACCCTCGCGCCATTCGTCTGGGCTGCGCCGACTCCCGAAATCGAGATCTTCCTCTCGACCCAGATGGTCGACGAGGCGCGGCACACCGTCTTCTTCGAGAGGTGGTGGCGCGAGGTCGCGGGTACCGACGCGCGAAACATGACGGACCTGCTGATTGAAATTCGACCTGAAGCGAACGAGGGCTACAACGAGCTGTTCTACGACCGCCTCCCGGCCACAGCCCAGCGCCTGGCCAGCAACCCCAACGATTTCGACGCTTTCGTCGAAGGTGTGACGCTCTACCACATCGTCATCGAGGCGACCATCGCGCTGACCGGCCAGCGCTTCGAGCTGGAGGCAATGCGCGAGCAAGGTCTGACCGACCGCGGCTTCTATCGAGGGTTCACGGCCGTCGCGCGGGATGAGTCGCGACATGTCAATTTCGGAATCAAGTTCCTGCAAGAAGCGGTGCGTAAAGACCCGCAGCGGTACGCGCCGATCATCCAGCGGACGCTCGTCGAGTGTCTGCCCCTGATCTCCGGCACGCTCGATCCCCCGGACCCTCGCTACATCACTGAGTACGGGCACACCCAGAGCGAGATCGTGCAGTACGCGTTCGAATCGCTCAATAAGCGGCTGCAGGCCATCGGCATCAACCTGGCCGCCTGAACATAGACATCAGGCGTCTCGCTCCCGGCGACGATGGCCTCGTCATGCAGGCGGCGCATCTATTCGACGGACCGCCGCTGCCCGATGCGGTTCAGCGCTTCCTCGCCGACCCTAAGCACCATCTATTCATCGCCTACTCCGATGGGAGGCCGGTCGGATTCGTCAGCGGCGTCGAGCTGACGCACCCCGACAAGGGAACCGAGATGTTCCTGTACGAGCTGGCGGTTGACGAGGGATTCCGCGAGCGAGGCATCGGTACCGCGCTGTCTAACGCGCTCCGCGCGCTGGCCGTGGAGCTCGGCTGCTACGACATGTGGGTGCTCACCGACGCTGACAACGACGCCGCCCTCGGCACCTATCGAAAGTCAGGCGCGTCCGAATCGAGCACCCACGTGATGCTGACCTGGCCTCTGCCTTAGTCCGAGGTCCTTCGCATCCACGGCGTCTCGGTGACGCCGACGAGCAAGCCTTCCGGACTGATCAGCCGCGTGACCACCTGACCCCACGGCTCAGTCCGGTTGCGGACGAGCAGCTTGTAACCACGCTCCTCCAGTTCACGCGTAGCCGATTCGACGCTGTCGACGTCGAACTCGAGCCATGCTTGCGGCCGGACCACCTCTGATGGCCACACGTCGGTGCCGAAGCAGGACTCGGCAGCCTGGCTCAGAGGCCAGACCGCGAAGGTATTCGAGCCCTTGACCTCTTCGGTGTGGAGGTATTCGCCCTCCTCGACCTTGAAAGCAATGCCGAAGACTTCTTCGTAAAGCTGTCGCGATTGAGCGACGTCAGAAGCAATCGGTCCGAAGCCCGCGATAAAAAGAACCTTCATCGGTCGGGTCCCCTATGCAATCCGAACCTCACGGTCGGTAGGTCCGGCACAACACGATCCTCATCGGTCTTGACCGGCTGCCAGTCACCTTCTTGGACCTTCCTATCGTGCGACCGCGACGATGTAGACGGCGGCGACGATCCAACCAACCCCCACGAGCCCGACGAAAGCCCGGTCGAGTTCGCTTGGGCCCGTGCCGGTACCTATCCGCCACCACAGCCCTGCCTGTAACAACTGGTGGCGGGGAAGGATCGCGCCCGCGACATTGAAGAGACCCAGTCCGACCATCAGCAGACCACCGACGGCCAGACCCACGCTCATGCGCTGCAACCTAGCACTCGCCCAATCCTAAACTCACATTCCGGACACATGGCCGGGCGTCATAAACGTCAGCCGGTAAGCTCTGACCACCGTGGGTGAGGCCCGTCGTCGCGGCAGCAAGCCTCCATCGGCGCTGGAGAAGGCGCGCAGGTTTGGAGTCCGGGTTTGGCTCCTCTATCCCAGGCCGCTTCGCCCCTTGATCAAGTTCGAGGCGCAGCTCTTCCTATGGGGCGTTGGAATATTCGGGATCGTGATCGTCGTAGCCCTCGTTCTTGGGCTCTGGCACCGGTAGGAGACCCGCTCCGGCTCTAACACGAGCAGTCCGGCTACCCCCGCCTCACCGCCCTCGCGATCTCTCGCTTCGCCTCCCGCTCGGCGATCGCCTCCCGCTTGTCGTACTGCCGCTTGCCCCGCGCCAGGCCGACCTCGACTTTGGCCCGGTTGCGCACGATGTACATGCGCAGCGGGATCAGCGTGTACCCCTTCTGCTTCACCTTGCCGATGAGGCTCGAGATCTCCCTTCGGTGCAGCAGCAGCTTCCGCGGGCGGACCGGTTCCTGGTTCATCACGTTGCCCTGCGCGTACGGCGAGATGTGGACGCTCTCGAGCCAAGCCTCGTTGCCGTCGATGCGCACGAACCCCTCCCGCAGGTTGGCGCGACCGTTGCGCACCGACTTGATCTCTGTGCCGGTCAGCATCACCCCGGCCTCGTACTTCTCGTCGATGAAGTAGTCGTGGTACGCGCGTCGGTTGACCGCGACGTCGCGCTCGGCTTTGTCAGGCATCGCCGAGCACCTGCTTCCCGGACGCCGGCTTCTTGCCGGGCAGCTGCACAACGTCGGGCACGTAACGGTCGCCCTCGACGTGTCCGCGCAGGACCTTCGCGCGGCCTCGCGGCGTCGGCAGTGTTGCACCGGGCCAGGGTTGAAGTCCACGCACGCGTCTATCAATATCCCGCGGATCCAAAGACCACTCAAGTCCGCCCTCTTGCTTGCTCACCTTCGGTGCCAGCGTTGCCTGAGCGTGGTCCTGGGCCACCGCGCGAAGCGCCTCGAAATTCTCCAGCGTCTGCACCAGCAGCTCAGCTCCCATAAGTGCCAGACGCGTTGTCAGCTCCACGGCATCCTCGCGCTCGCCGATCGGCGTGGCGCGCAGGGCAAGCACCGGGCCATGGTCGAGCTGCTCATCCATCTTCATGATCGAGACCCCGGTCTCGCGATCACCGGCGAGGATCGCGCGCGCGATCGGCGCGGCCCCCCGCCACCGCGGCAGCAGCGACGCATGCACGTTGATCGCGCCTAGGCGCGGAATCGAGAGGACCGAGCGCGGAATGATCTGGCCGTAGGCGACGACCACCAGAAGGTCCGGCGACGCAGCGTGGATCCGCTCCACGGCCTCCGGGTCGCGTATGCGCTCCGGCTGATAGAGGGGCAAGCCCAGCTCTTGCGCCGCCACCTTGACCGGCGGGGCCGCCACCTTCATCCCCCTGCCGGCGGGGCGATCGGGCTGAGTGACGACCAGCAGGATCTCGTGGCCGGCCGCGTGCAGCGCTCGAAGTGATGGCACGGCGAACTGGGCCGTGCCTGCAAAGACGATCCTGTAGAAGGTCGCCTTACCCCGAAGCCGCGGCGATGGCTTCTTCCCGCTCCTCACCGACCAGCTCTTCGACCCGCCGCAGGGTGTCGAGGTTCGTCAGCTTGTCGGTGAAAAGAACGCCGTCGAGGTGATCGAGCTCGTGCTGGAACGCGCGGGCGGTGAAACCGGATGACTTGACGCGGATCTCCTTGCCACGGCGGTTGCGGCCCTTCACGACCACGGTCTCGGCACGCTCCACCTCACCTACCCACCCGGGATAGCTGAGGCAACCCTCGTAGCCGATCTGCACCCCGTCCCTCTTGACCACCTCGGGGTTGACGAGGCCCCAGATCTGCTTGTCGTCGCCTTTCACCACGCAGACGCGCAGCGGCACGCCGATCTGGTTGGCGGCAAGGCCGGCTCCTGGGGCGGCGAGCATCGTCTCCGTCAGGTCGTCCAGCAGTCGCTGGATCGAGGCGTCGATGCGCGCGACCTTTTTCGCCTTTTCGCGCAGGACGGGATTTTCGAAATTGAGAATCGGACGGACCATCGAGCTCGATTTTACCCGCGGGTCGGAATTCCCAACCCGTTTTACACCACCCAGCGAGAACGCACCATCACGTCCCTATCCTCGATCTCGTCGTAGCCGCGGAACGCCTGGATGCGAGTCGGCCGGAGCCGGAAGAACATCCACCCCCCGCCCACCTCGCGCGGATCCCAGCCCACCGCCGCGGCAAAGCCGCCCGCCAGGTCGGCCGAGTCCTCGACCGCCCGGCTGTCGATCATCTGCGCGTCGATCACGATCGCGTCGGACGGCGCGCCACGCGCAACACGGACGATGGGGTTCATCGCCAGGTTGCGGGCCGTCTTGCTCGCACCGGTCGTGGCGACGAGCAGGTCGGCGCCGTCCCACCATGCGGACACCGCAATGAGGTGAGGCCGACCGGCGACGTCGGCGGTCGCCAGCCACACGTCGTGCTGCTTCTCGAGCGCCGACAGCACATCGGCCTTCCGTGTCGCGCTGTCCCTCAAGGTCGCGATGCCTCCCTACGAAACCGGATCGACGTCGTAGCTCCAGTCTTTCCCCCGCGGCGCAAGGTGCCGCGCTCGCTCCAGGCGGCCGCCCTTCAGCGTTACCTGCCAACGGTACTCGCCGCGGAGCCTGTGAATGAACGCGGGCGATGGCCCCATCACGCGGATGCCTTCGATCCCTTCCTTCAACATGCCGGCGGCCATCGACTCGACGGCCTCACGAGCCGACGCCGCCGCGCGGGCGTCGTCGCGGTCGCTGCGAGTCAGCACCGCGAGATCGGCATAAGGCGGGAAAACAAACGCCTTCCGCGCCGGCAGCTCCGCCTCATAGAAACCTTCGTAGTCGCCGGCGGCGGCACAGCGCAGCGCGTAGTGCTCCGGGTTGCTGGTCTGCACGACGACGCGAGAGGGGCGCCCATCTCGCCCCGCGCGACCCGCAACCTGGGCCACCAGCGCGAAGGTGTTCTCCGCCGAGCGGTAGTCCGGAAAGTGCAGCGGCAGGTCCGCATCGACGACTCCCACACAGGTGACAGAGGGCAGGTCGAGGCCTCGGGTCACGAGCTGAGTGCCGACCAGGATGTCCGCACGCCGTTCGCTGAACTCTTCCCAGATGCGGAAGTAGGAATCGGGCCCGCGCGCCGCGTCGCTGTCCAGACGCAGCACACGGGCCGCCGGCCACAAGCGCTTGACCATCGTCTCGAGGCGCTGCGTGCCCAACCCAAGCGCGCGGATGTTGCGGCTGCCGCAAAAGTCGCACACCGATGGCATCGCTCGCGAGTAGCCGCAATAGTGACAAACAAGTCCATCGATTTCGGCGTGCTGTACCAGCGCGACCGAGCACCCCAGGCACTGCACGGAACGACCGCAGTCGCGGCACATCACAAACGTCGCCAGGCCCCGACGGTTGAGATAGAGGATGGCCTGTTCTTCGTTTTCTAAGGTTCGGGCCACCACCTCGACCAGCCGGCGCGACAGCGGCTGGCGATTGCCCTCCGCGGCCTCATCTCGCATGTCGATGAGCTCCACCTCAGCGTCATTGCCCCGGATTCGCCGCGTCATCTTGGCCATGCCGAACTCATCGTTCGCGGCAGCGTGGTAGGTCGTCACGCTCGGAGTCGCCGAGCCCATCACAAGGCGCGCGCCAGTGACCGAAGCGAGCTGGCGGGCCACCCAGCCGGCCTCGTAGCGCGGGGTGCGGTCCTGCTTGTAGGCGGCCGAGCCCTCCTCGTCCAGGCAGATGAGCCCGAGCCGGGGGATCGGCGCGAACACGGCCGAGCGGCTGCCCAACACGACCTGCGCCTCGCCGCGCCGGGTCCACCACCACTGCTGGGCGCGCTCGAGCTCGGTCAGCTGCGTCTGGAGCAACGCGACGGGGGCGTTCAAGCGACCGCGGACCCGCTGGACCAGCTGCGGCGTGAGCGAGATCTCTGGCACGAGGAGGAGCACCCGCAACCCGTCGGCCAGCGCGCGCTCCGCCGCGGCGAGGTAGACCTCCGTCTTGCCACTGGCGATCACACCATGAAGGAGAGTCACCGGGTTCGCCTGGATCCGCTCGAGCGCGGCCACCTGTTCGGCGGTCAATGCGAAACGCTCGACGGGCGATGCCGGGCCAGTCGCCAGCTCGAGCAGGCGGCTGTGGCGGCGCTGGCGGGTCGATGCTCCAGCCCCGGCGGAGCCGGTCCCGCGGACGCGCGGTGGAAGCATCGCCCGGATGCACTCGATGAGCGGCAGCCAGTAATGGTCAGCGACCAGGCGCGCCAGGGCGACCTGGTGCGGCAGGAGCAGCGGCTCGTTCCCGGCAGTTGAAATCGGCTTGGTCTCCACACCCGGCTCGTCCGTGCCCAACGAGACCACGAAGCCATACGAGCTGCGCCGCCCGAAAGGCACCGTGACGCGATGGCCCGGCACGACGTCCATGCCCTCGGGAACCGCGTACGTATAGCTTTCGCGGGCGATCCCGCGGGCGGCCTCGACGGCCACCTCGGCGTAGAGGGCCAACTACCTCTTCTTCAGGTGGGGGAGCACCAGGTCCAGGATCCGGTCGGACATCTCGCGCTTGGTCGCCTTCTCGAGCTCGAATCGAGAGCCGTCGGCGAAGAGGAGCACGCCGGCGTTGTAGTCGCTGCCGAACCCGATGTCGCGGCGCGAGATGTCGTTGGCGACGATCCCCTGCACACCTTTTCGTTTCATCTTCTCGACTCCCTTCTTGTCGAGGTCGGAGTCTTCCGCCGCAAAGGCGATTCGAAACACTCCGGCCAGCGCTTCATCGCCGGCCACAGTGGCGAGGAGGTCGGCGATGGGTTCGAGCTCCAGCGTGAGGCTGGGCGTCTCCTCGCGGCGGATCTTTCGCGCGACCGTCTTGGCCGGCCGGAAATCGCCCACCGCAGCCGCCATCAGGAGCAGGTCGGCGCCTCGAAGCTGCGATTGCAGCTCGGCGAGCATCTCCTCCGACGTATCGACGCGCTGCACGCTGACGCCGTGGTGCTCAGGGTGGTTGGCCGTGGTGATCAACGTCACCGTCGCCCCACGATCGGCCGCGGCCGCCGCAAGGGCGAAACCCATCTTGCCGCTCGAGTAGTTGCTGATGAACCTGACTGGGTCGATCGGCTCGCGCGTGCCGCCCGCGGTCACGACCACACGGCGCCCGGCGTAGTCGTAACGAGAGCGAATCGCGTGCATCATCGCGGCCAGAATCGCCGGCGGGGCGGCGAGACGGCCCGCGCCATGGTGTCCGCTGGCCAGGTGCCCCGTTTCGGGCTGGACGACCGTGAAGCCCCGATGGCGCAGGCTCGAGACGTTCTCCTGAACGGCGGGTTTGGCCCACATTGCATCGTTCATCGCCGGCGCGATCACCACCGGGCAGCGCGCGGCAAGGAGCGTCGCCGTCACGATGTCGTCCGAACGACCGGCCGCGGCGCGGCCGATGACGTTGGCCGTTGCAGGCGCGACGAGGATCAGCTGAGCCCAGTCGCCCAGGAAGACATGCGGCTCCGGGCTGCCGACCGGCGCCCAGATTCCCGTGAGAACCGGGTTGCCTGTGACGCCCTGGAACGTCGCCGGCCCGACAAAGCGAGTCGCCGACGGGGTCATCGCTACGCGCACCTCGCATCCCGCCTGCGTCAGCGCGGAGGCCAGGTCGACGACCTTGTACGCGGCGATGCCGCCGGAGACCAGGACCGCGATGCGCAGGCCGCGCAGCTCGTCCGGTATCGGTGTGGGATCGAGCGGCATTCAGTAAGTCCCATCCTGGTCGAGCTTGCTCGCCATTCAGTAAGTCCCATCCTGGTCGAGCTTCCTCGGCATGTGGGGCTAAGTTACGCGCTGGCGAGCGGCGTCGATGATGCGGAGGATCTCCACCACCGCCCGGTCGACGTCGTCGTTGGTCACCACATGTTCGTAGTCCGCTGCGTACTTCATCTCGCGCCTCCCAATCTGGCGTCGCGAAGCGAGGTCCTCGGCAGACTCGCTGCCGCGGCGCTCCTGGCGCTCCTGCAGCTCGTGCTCGGACGGCGCGACCACGAAGATGGAGATCGCGTCCGGCACGAGCCGGCGGACCTGCTCGGCACCCTGTACATCGATCTTGAGCACAACGTCGCGGCCCTCGCTGCGGGCGCGCTCAACCCGGTCGCGGAAGGTGCCGTACAGGTGGCCGTTGTAGTTGGCGTGCTCGAGGAACGCACCTTCTCCGACCAGCTCCTCGAATCGATCGCGCGTCAGGAAGGTGTAATTCTGATCGGGCTTCTCGCCCGGTCGAGGCTTGCGTGTCGTCCCCGAAACCGAATAGACCAGGTTGGGATCAAGCTCGAGGAGGCGCTTGATCAGCGTGTCCTTGCCAACCCCCGAAGGACCGGAGATGACGATCAGCAGGCCGCGCTTCATGTAGCCGACGCCCAGAAAGCCTGGAAATCCTGTGGCGGCGGCGCCTCGAATGTCATCTCGGCACCGGTGCGCGGGTGCCGCAGACGCATGCGCCAGGCATGAAGCATCGGGCGCTCTAAACCTTCTTCGCGTCCGCCGTACTCGCCGTCGCCGGCGACCGGGTGACCGAGGGCCGCCAGGTGAACGCGGATCTGATGGGTTCGGCCAGTGTCCAGGTCACAGCGCAAAAGCGTATGGGTTCGTCTTCGCTCCACGACCTGGTAACGGGTACGCGCAAAGCGCCCGCCGGCCACGACCGCCATGCGCTTGCGTTCCCGCGGATGCCGGCCGATTGGGCCCTCGAGCTCGCCTGAATCGGCCTTCACGCGACCCTGCACGATAGAGAGGTACGTCCGGCTCAGCGAGCGGTCCTTGAGCTGCGACGAAAGGGCGCGGTGGCTCGCATCGTTGCGCGCGACCACGATGAGACCTGATGTTCCCTTGTCGAGACGATGGACGACCCCCGGTCGCGACACGCCGCCGATCGCCGACCAGGCGCCGCCTCGGCCGAGTAAGGCATGGACCAGGGTTCCGGTGTAGTGGCCTGGCGCGGGGTGGACGACCATTCCGGCAGGCTTGTCGATGACCGCGATGTCCTCGTCCTCGTAGAGAACGTCCAGGGGAATCTGCTCCGCCGCCGCGTCGACGACGTATGCCGGGGGAATCTCGAAGTCCACGACGTCCCCGGCGGCCACCCGGTCCGCCGGGTCGGCTGGGCGTCCGTTGAGAAGGACGAGGTGCCCCTTGATCAGCCTTGCCGCGGCCGAACGGCTGAGCTCAGGGGCGTGCTCGGCGAGGAATCGGTCGAGCCTGGGCGCCGCGGCCGGCGCGATCAGCTGGCGGCTACTCAGGGGCCCCCACGAACTCACGGCGAGCCGCTCCGCCGCCCGCTTCGCGGCCTGCATCGCGGGTCCTCAGAGTTCGTGGGGATTTCGTCGCAGCAGGTAAGAGGCGATCATCAGGACCACGCCGACCGATATCGCCGAATCCGCGACGTTGAAGACAGGCCAGACGTGAAAGTTGATGAAGTCGGTCACGGTGCCGTAGACGACCCGGTCAAAACCGTTGCCCAGGGTGCCGCCGAGTATCAGTCCGAGCACGGCGTCGTTCCACGGGCTGCCGGGATTGCGCGCGACATACACCACGAGGCCAATCGCCACCACGATCGACGCGATCAGGAAAATGCTTGCACCGGCCGGCGCGAAACCGAAGGCGGCCCCGGAGTTGCGGACGTTCGTGATGCCGACGAGATGTCCGATCACGGGCACCTCGGTCCCGTAGTCGACCTGCGCGGCGACGATGCTCTTGCTGATGCGATCGAGCGCGAACACCGCCAGCGCGACGGCTACGAACAGGACCCGTCCCGTCCTTACTGATGCCGCTTGATGCCGATCCAGATCTGCTCTCCTTCGAGCATCATCTGCTCGCCGTCAAAGCTTTCATCGCGTCCGGGCGCGAGCGTAACCGAAAGGGTTTCCGTCTTGATGTAGCCGGCATGGCGCTCCACCGCTCGAGCGAGCATGCCATCCGCGACGTAGCGCGTGTCGATTCGATCCTCGACGTTGAGGCCAAGCTTCTTGCGCCGGTCCTGGATGGCTCGAACCACCTCGCGCGCCAGTCCTTCGAGCTTGAGCTCCTCGGTGATCACGGTGTCCAGGTCGACCACGGGGGCGCCAAACGTGACGCTCTTCACGTTCAGCTCGTCGCGGACGATAGCCGTGATGTCTTCGGGGAGGGGTTCACCGGGCAGGGCGATGCCGGCCAGCGGCTGGCGCACCCTGAGCCGGCTGGCGTCGCGGGCGGCGAGGCCGGCCTCGACCGCCTGGCGGGCTCGGGCCATGTCGGCCTCGACCTGCGAATCCTGGACCGGCATGGGCTGAGGGAAGTCGGCGAGGTGCACCGAGTTGCCATCCGACAGGTTGCGGTAGATGGCGTCCGCCACGAACGGTGTGAAGGGCGCCATGAGGCGGCAAAGCGTCGCCAGCACCTCGTGCAGGGTCTGGTAGGCGGCCAGCTTGTCCAGGTCTGACTCCGGCTTCCAGACCCTGCGGCGCGACCGGCGGATGTACCAGTTCGACAGGTCGTCGACGAATCGCTGGATGCGGCGCGCCGGTTCGACGGGCTCGTAAGAGTCCAGGCCGCCGGTCACGCCGGCGACCAGCGTGCTCAACTTGGAGAGGAGCCAGCGATCCAGGACGTGCCGCTGGTCGATCGGCACCGAAGGCTGCGCCGGATCGAAATCGAGCCGCGCGTAAAGGACGAAGAACGAGTAGCAGTTCCACAGCGGTATGAAGAACTGCTGCACGGTTTCCCGCAGCGTGTCCTGACCGGTCCGGTAGTTCTCGCCGATCTGGGTCGACGTGTAGAAATACCAGCGCACCGCGTCGGACCCGAAGTTTTCGAACAAGTAATTGGGGTCGAGCACGTTGCCGCGCGACTTCGAAGCTTTCTTTCCCTTCGGATCGACCACGTGCCCGAGGCAGATGACGTTGCGGTAGGCGTTCTGCCTGAAAAGGAGCGTCGAGATCGCAAGCAGCGTGTAGAACCAGCCGCGGGTCTGGTCGATAGCCTCTGAGATGAAGTCCGCCGGAAAAGTGTCTTCGAATAGATCGCTGTCGTGGCGAGGATGGCCGCGCTGGGCGAAGGGCATCGAGCCGGAGTCGAACCACGTGTCGAGCACCTCGGGGACGCGGCGCATCACACCGCCGCACTTCTCGCAAGGCAGCGTGACCGCGTCGATGTAAGGGCGATGCAGGTCGGCGTCGTCCTTCAGCCCGATCTCGGCCGCCGAGCTTACGCATCGCTGCTCGCCGCAGCCTTCGCAGATCCAGATCGGAACCGGCGTGCCCCAGTACCGGCTGCGCGAGAACTGCCAGTCGACGTTGTTCTCGAGCCAGTCGCCCATGCGGCCGGTCTTGATATGCGCAGGAACCCAGTTGGTCGCGTGGTTGTTGGCGATCAGCTCCGCCTTGCGTTCCGTCGTGCGTATGTACCACGCATCGAGCGCGTAGTAGATCAGCGGCGTTTTGCACCGCCAGCACTCGGGATAGGTGTGCAGGATCGTCTCGGCTTTGTACAGAAGGCCGCGCGCCTTCAGGTCGTCGATGATCAGCGGGTCGGCCTCCTTCACGTGGAGGCCCGCGAACTTATCGACGTAGGGCAAGAACTTGCCGTCTAGGCCCACCGTGTGCTTGAACGGAATGCCCTTCTCCTGGCACAGACGCAGGTCGTCGACCCCATACAGCGCCGAGGTGTGCACGACGCCGGTGCCCTCGTCGGTGGAGACGAAGTCGGCGTCGACGACGTACTGGGCGCGGCCCTCTTCGGGAACCGAGTACGGGTACAGAGGCTCGTACTCGAGACCAACGAGATCTCTGCCAAGGATCCGCTCGACGACCTGCGGCGGCTCCTTGAGCACCGTCAGCCGAGGTTCGGCGAGGATGAGGTACTCGTCACCCTCCTTCACCTTTATGTAGACCACGTCTTTCGCGACAGCCAGCGCGACGTTGCCGGGCAGGGTCCAGGGCGTGGTGGTCCAGGCGAGAATCGACGTGTTGGGCTCCTTCTTCAACCTGAAGCGCACGTAGACGCTCGGGTCGGGCACGTTGTCGCGGTAGCCCTGGGCAAGCTCGTGGCTGGAGAGCGGCGTGGCGCATCGGGAGCAGTAGGGCGCGACCCGAAAGCCCTTGTAGACCAGGTTCTGCTTCCACATCTCGCTCAGTGCCCACCAGACAGACTGGATGTAGTCGGAGCTCAGGGTCCAGTAGGCGTTGTCGTAGTCCTGCCAGAACGCCATTCGCTCGCTGAAGGCGACCCAGTCCTCGACGTATTCGTAGACGGATTGCCGGCAGAGCTCATTGAAGCGCTCGACGCCGATCTCGTTCTCGATCTCGAACTTGCCTGAGATGTTGAGCTTCTTCTCGACCTCGATCTCGACCGGCAGGCCATGCGTGTCCCAGCCCGCCTTTCGCTCGACGTAGAAGCCCTGCATGGTCTTGTAGCGGCCGAACAGGTCCTTGAACGCGCGGGCCAGGATGTGGTGGGTGGCGGGCTTGCCGTTCGCTGTCGGCGGACCTTCGTAGAAGACAAAACGCGGCCTGCCCTTGCGCAGCTCGAGGGACTGCTGGAACGTCCCTTCAGCCTTCCAGCGCTCCATGAGCTCGGGGATCTCTGGGACGAGACCGTCAGGGACTCGCGGTACCACCCAGATTCCCGAGGCCAACACCTCGGACTCTCATTGGGTTACGGCTCGGGAGTGATCTCGATCCCGTCATCGGCCGCCACGCTTTCACCTTTGCGCAGCTCTCTGTCGACCGCTCAAACGGGCCTACCCGTCTCCGTCAACGCCGAGCGAGGTTTGATTTTACCGTCGAACGTCAGGCGAAGGAGCTGAGCACCCGGATCAGGATGAGCGCGGCGACCCAGACCACAAGCGGCGAAAGGTCGATCCCGGACATGAGCGGCAGGCGCCGGCGGATGGGTGCCAGGACGGGCTCGGTGGCCTGCCAGAAGATCCGCGTCACCCTGTTCGTCGGGTACGGGCTGATCCACGAAAGGATGACCCGGATGAAGATGATGAGGATGAACACCTGGAGCAGGAAGATGAGCACGCTGATGATCAGGCTCATCAGGGCCGCGGGCCAAATAGAGCCCGGCCCAGGCGAAGCATCGTGCTGCCGGCGTGGAAAGGATAGGGAGCGAGATTCCCAGCCGTTCTCGAGCAGCGTCGCGGAGCGCTTTCAGCTCGCGGAACCCAGGCTTTGGATCCCCTTGGGATGGTCCGATCGCCATCATGGCCTGGACGTCGAGCAGAGTCGCCACTTGACTCAACAGCTGGACAGCGGCTTCAGGCGCCACTCCGCTCTTCTGCGGCTCGCGCGCCACGTTGACCTCGATCAGCACACGCTGCGCGGGGCTGTGGCGCGCCAGCGCCTCTGCAAGGTGCAACGAGTCGATGGACTGGATCAGAGTGAACCGATTTGCGCTGAGCCGGACCTTGTTCGTCTGTAGGTGGCCGATGAGATGCCAACGAGCGGGCGGCACCTCGCCCATCTTGTGGAGCGCCTCCTGGACACGGTTCTCGCCGAGGTCGCTCAGCCCGGCGTCGAGTGCCTGGCGGCAAACCTCGGGCCCGAAGCCCTTCGTGACCGCTACGATCGTGATCTGATCTGGGGCGCCTCCTGCTCGGGCGATGCGCTCTCGAACCGATGCAAGGTTGTCGGCGACGCTCACCTCAAGGCGACGATCGCGCCGAATCGGGTTCCGTCGGGATGGCGCCGATGCGAGGGAAAGAGGTAGCTCTCCTTGGTACACATGCCGACCTCATAAACGGCGTCGACACCTGCATCCTCCAGCTGTACGGCGTTTGCCGCCGCGAGGTCGAGCAGCCACTTTCCGTTAGCCGCTGGATTGACGAAGCGAGCATCGAATTTGCCGGCGACCTCGGGGCCCACCTCGTAGCACAGGCCGCAGATTCCCGGACCGATCCCGGCCTTGATGCGACTGCATCCATACCGGTCGCGCATGAACTTGACCGCGGCTGACGCCACGCCAGCCTGGGTCCCGCGCCAGCCGGCATGGACAAGACCGGCGACGTGTGCCCCGGCATCCCAAAGGACGATCGGATAGCAGTCCGCGTAGGTGGCGAACAGCACAATTCCCGGCCGGTCCGTGATGAGGGCGTCGACGTCGTCGACCGATTCCACCGGCTGATCAACGCTCGCCACATCGGAGCCGTGGACGGATCCGACCGCGGTCAGGGTCAGCCCCTCGAGGCCCATGACGCGCAGGAATGTCCGTCGCGAGGCAAGCACAGCATCGCGGTCGGTCGCGTGCTTCAGGCCGACTGAACCGATGGCGACCGTTGAGAAGCCGTGGACGAAGCCGAGTTCGTCGGCGAGCTCCGGCACGTGCAGCGCGGCGGGAGTCGTCTTCACACAGTGAAGATTACGAATGAGACCAGCTCCGCACGCGTCCGGGGCGAACCCAAGTCGCCCTTCAATGGATCGACTACGAACGGCGCGAGCTTAGTACCTGTTCGATCTCCCGCTTGACCTGCTGCAGGTCCATGAACTCGCGATACACCGAGGCGAATCGGATGTAAGCGACCTCATCGAGGTCGCGCAGGCGATCCATCACCATCTCGCCGATCTCCTGGCTCGGGATCTCCACCCGGCCGGAGCGGCGAAGCTCGGCTTCGATGTCGTCGACGATGGCGCGCAGGCGCTCCGGCGATATGTCCCGTGTTTCGGTGGCTTTCTTCAGGCCGTTGAAGAGCTTGACCGGATCGAAGTCCTCACGCCGGCCATCCTTCTTGGTGACGAAGAAGGGCACCGTCTCGATGCGCTCGTAGGTGGTGAAGCGCTGCCCGCACTGCAGGCATTCGCGCCTGCGGCGGATCGCCTCCCCGACCTCGGAGTCGCGGGAGTCGACCACCTTCAGGTCGTGGTGACCGCAGTACGGGCAACGCACGGAAAACTCCTTTGTGACTACATCCGGTTGCGCAGGAACGCGGGGATGTTGATGTCCCCGAGCTCTTCCACACCGAACTCGGGCCGCTCGATCGTACGACGGCTCGTTTCCTGCCTGGCATCGTGCTGCGTCTTGCCGCCGAAGCCGGTGGCGATGACGGTGATCTTGATCTCGCCCGCCATCGTGTCGTCGCGCACCACACCGAAGATGATGTTGGCGCCCGGGTCCGCCGCGGACCGCACGATCTCCGCCGCCCTCTGGACTTCCTGGAGG
>VBII01000055.1:1588-2700 GCA_005887735.1 Chloroflexota bacterium | reverse complement strand
ATCCCGTCCCGCGTCGAGCCGGATGTCGACCACCGCGACATCGTGGTCGCCGAGGTCGGAGGCTACGGAGCCCTTTGGCTGCAGGTGAAAGGCACGGTCCACCCTGACCGCGAAGGCCGCATCGTCGCCTTCGCCAACTATCCAGTCGATGCCATCCCCGAGAGTGCTCGCCTTCTCTACCTGGTCTGCCTCCTCGATGTTCAGCAGCATCTTCTGGCAAGAACGTGGCTCGTTCCCTCAGCGGACTTCAACCAGCTCGCCTACCGGGAGCACTCCAAACGGGCCGGCCGCGTCACCCTGCAGTTTTCGTGCGTGGCTTCAGGCGACGCGCGTTGGGACAGGTTCGAGGTGCCGAGGCTCGAGCTTGGCGCCCGCATCGAACCGCTGGTGCACGCGCTCGGCCCCGCGACTTCGGAGGAGCTGAGCGCGTTGCGCGCTCAAATGTCTATCTGACCGGACTCGGCAGCGGTGTCAGGTTCGCCTCGACCTGGGCGCGCAGGTACTCGAACGCCGGCGGTAGTGACAGCCGTTCGCCGAGGTGCTCCTTCGGCTCGTCGGCCGAGAAGCCGGGGCCCATCGTGGCGATCTCGAAGAGGACGCCGCTCGGCTCCCTGAAATAGATCGAGCGGAAGTAGAAGCGATCGATCACCGGCGTGGGTGCGCCGCCCCCCGCGATGACCTGGTCGCGCCAGGCTTCGTGGTCTTCCATCGTCGAGGACCACGCGACGTGGTGGACGGTGCCGGAGCCGCCAAGCCCGCGCGCTTCTGGAGCCGCGTCGTAGACGTAGAACGAGCCGCGCGACTCGCCTCGCGATTCGTAGCTGTCGGGTCCCTTCCGGTCAAATCCCAGCGTCTCGGTGAGGAATTGATTGCTGGCGTAGCGCTTGTCCTCGAATGCCCGCACGCCGGCAAAGCCCTGCAGGGCCAGGTGTTGCGGGATATCCGGGTGCCGGGCCACGAGTGGTTGGTCGCGCGGCGCGTCGGCGATGAGCTCAAAGCCCAGGCCTTCCGGGTCGTCGACGCGAAGGTGGTCGCCTTCCCGGACGGAATCGATGGCCGAGGAGGCCAGGCGCCGCGCCCAGAACTCGAGCGCGTCGTCGCCCGCTACCCGA
>VBII01000055.1:0-1574 GCA_005887735.1 Chloroflexota bacterium | reverse complement strand
GAAGAAGGTGAGGTCGGCGCCCGGGCTGCCGTCCTCGTCCGCGTAGAAGAGGTGATAGACGGCCGGGTTGTCCTGGTTCACGGTTTTCTTGACCAGGCGAAGCCCCATCACGCCGGTGTAGAAGAGGACGTTCTTGGTGGCATCGGCCGTGATGGCGCTGATGTGATGGATTCCGTTCAGTGGCTTCATTTCGTTCAGTTTCTACCCAGACCCTCTTCACATTTGTTCCATTAGGCGGTTGACGCGCGAAAGCCGCCTATCGATACTCGGGCGGATGGCCGTCCGCAGGACAGGCCTTGCCGGCGATGGGCTGCGGCTGGCATTGGTCGCTGTCGCTTATTACGTTTCCGCACGTCTGGGACTGGAACTGGCCCTGGTCCACGGCCAGGTCACGCCGGTCTGGCCGCCTACAGGCATCGCGTTGGTTGCGAGCCTGGTCTTTGGCGGACGGGTGTGGCCGGCCACCGCCGTGGCGGCGTTCGCCGTCAACCTGCCCCTCGGCCCCAACCCCTTCGGCGCCGCGTGCATCGCAGCAGGCAACACGCTTGCGCCGTTGACGGCCGCGGCCTTGATGAAACGGGCGGGCTTTCGGCTGGAGCTCGACCGCCTCCGCGATGCGGCGGCGATCATCCTGCTGGGCGCGCTGACCGGGATGGCCGTCAGCGCGACCGTGGGCAGCCTGGTCCTCGTCCTTGCGGGCTCTGTCCCCGCCGCCAACTTTGCCCAGACATGGGCTGTGTGGTGGACCGGCGACGCGATGGGCATCTTGCTTATTGCGCCTTTCCTGCTGAGCTTCCGGCCAAAAGCGGGACGAGCCGCCTTGACATGGGGCCGGCAGATCGAGCTCGCGGCATTGCTTGGTGCGGTTGCGATCGTGACGTTCGTCGTGTTCCAGAACCGTTTCCGCCTCGAGTACCTCGTCTTCCCCCTGATCGCATTTGCCGCGGTCCGATTCAGGCTTCGCGGCGCCGCCCCGGCGGCCCTCATCGCATCGGGTGTCGCCGTGTGGGCGGCGGTCAATGGGAGCGGTCCGTTCGACGGAGAGAACCTGCTGCAGAAGATGGTCACGCTCCAGGTCTTCAACGTTTTCGTCGCGCTCGCCTCGTTCGTGCTGGCTTCCTACGTCGACACGAGGGAACGCGAGGAGCAGATATCGCGCCTCTATCTGTCTGAGCGCACGTCGAATGAGGCCAAGAGCGAATTCCTCAGGACGGCGGCCCACGAGCTGCGCAGCCCGCTCAGCGTGCTGGGTGGCTACCTTTCGCTGCTTTCCGGTGGCGACCTCGGCGATCCACCGCCCAAGTGGGTCGGACCTCTCGAGATCCTCACCGCCAAGACATGGGAGCTGAACAGGATCATGGACGACCTTCTGGAGGTCGCGCGGCTTGACGGCGCGGTGATTCCCGGGCGCGAAAAGCTCGACCTGCGGAACGTGGTGGAGGGTGCGGTGGAGAGAGCGCGGCCGCGAGCGGAATTGGGCGGTGGGCAGATCTCGATGAAGGGTCCAGACGAGCCGATCCCGGTGGTGGCCGATGCAAACCAGCTCGGTCATCTGATGGACAACCTGCTGAACA
>VBII01000288.1 GCA_005887735.1 Chloroflexota bacterium | reverse complement strand
TAAGGGGATAGGAGGGAGACATGGTCCGCATGTTCCGAAGGCTTCTGCGCGGTAGCAGCAAGCAGCGTGTCGCCGGCGCCTGGGTCTTTTAGCTCAGAGACCCATTACGCGTTAAAGACAAGGGTTAGGAGGTACTGGGCGGGAAAATCGGGGTCTAGAATTCGACCGACTTGACCCCTTTCAGCTCGCTATCCCGGTCGGCACAGCTGTATATCGTCGGTGTCATTGGGGCCGGCGTTCTGGCTGTGGTGCTTGGGTGGGTCCTCAGTCCGGTTCCACCGTCGGCCTACGCCACTCTCATTTACCTTGGCGTGGGCACTCAGATCGCGGCGCTCCGCCCCATCCCTTGGAGGCGGGGCCGGCAATGGGTAGTTGATCCCCTCCTAATTGCGACTGGACTGTTTGCCCCGGGGGCAGGCGTGGGTATGGTCGCGTGGCTAGCCGTGTTCGACGGGCGAATACCGGGCCGCACGATTACTTGGTGGGCCTTTCTGTTCAACCGGGCAATGTTGGCGACGGCATATGTAGTTCCGTCCATAGCAGTGTCGTCCTTTGGTCACGACCTCGCCTGGCTACCTCTTCAGACGCTGGTGTACGTCGTAACAGCTCTTAGCCTCAATTACACGCTGACTGCGCTCGGGTGGGCATTTGTTTCGAGAGTGTCGCTGGTTACGACCCTTTTTGAAAACGTCGGGGTGAACGCCCTATTCGGCACGGCCGCATTGAGCTTTTCCGGCGGCATCATCTATCTGCTGCTTCAGGTTCCAGTCGGGCTTTTTCAGATCCCTGTTGGTTACATCATGGCTCCGGGTCTGTTCGGCTTCGTGCTGGCGGTTCGAGGCAACGTAGCTGATGCGCAGAGGCAAACCCTCCTTAAGGATCAGACCCTAGACCTGGCAGCGCAGGCCCTTGACGCTCGGGATCGTTATACGGAGTCGCACTCCATCCGAGTCGCTGAGCTCGCTGGCCATCTGGGAGAACGGCTTGAGTTAGGCGATCGCGAAGTTGAGTTGATACGCACCGCCGCGTCCCTCCATGACCTCGGCAAGATCGGAGTTCGTGACGAAGTCCTCAACAAGCCAGGGCCTCTGACTGAGGAGGAATGGGAGATCATGCGGCGACATCCGGATATCGGGGCGGACATGATCGCGCAGCACTCCGCGTTGGCTGAGGTTGCACCTCTCGTGCGGCACCACCATGAGCGCTGGGATGGGTCGGGCTATCCAGCCGGTCTCAAGGGCGATGTCATCCCGTTCGGGGCACGCATTCTTTCGGTCGCCGACTCGTTTGACACGATCACCGGGGCCCGCCTCTATCGGCGGTCGCTGATGACGCCGATCGAAGGGGTGGAAGACATCAGTCGTAGGGCAAGTCAGTGGTACGACCCGAATGTGGTGGATGCGCTGCGCGAACTGCACGGGCTCCAACCGCTGGAAGTTTTGAACCGGCCCGAAGTGCCGCGTCGGATCACAACCCTGCGCGTACTGCGCTCGAACCCAAGCTTCAGCAGCTTGGTCGCCGCCATTGGGATCTCGTCTCTCGGCGATCCCCTGACCCAGGTCGCCTCTCTCATATCTATTTACGTCAAAACCAACCATGACGCCCGGTTCGTCGCGCTCGGGTTCATTGTTCAGGCCATCGCGACGATTGTCATGACGAGTCTCGCCGGCGGCCTTGCCGACCGCCTGCCGAGACGGGGACTCGTCGTCGGCCTCGAGCTCCTGCGAGCGGCAGGGCTTATTGCAACGCCGTTCCTGATCGGGATGGACTGGCGATTCATTGTTCCGATGCTCTTTCTTTTGTCCAGCATCAATGCCATCGTCCAGCCGGCAAAGCAGGCAGCCATACCCAATCTCGTTTCGCCCGGCCAGGTGGGCAAAGCAAACGCAATTGTTGCGGCGACAACGATGCTCGGCGGAGCAATCGGCTTCGGAGTTGCGGCTGCAGTCCTCAGCAGATTCCCGGGATCGATCAACACACTGTTCATCGCCGATGCCATGACCTTCGTCCTTGGTGCAGTGATCATCCTCGGCATACCCAACCTCGGCGGAGGTTCGATCAGCACCTCCGTATCGGGCGCATTGCGACGTTCGTGGGCTGTACTCGAAGCACGCCCTCATTTCGCAATCAGCACCTTGGCCGCGTTCTTGATACCGATCAGTCTTCCAGCCGTCCTTGCGATTGCGTACCAGGTCTCCACGACTGGCGCCCAGACGTACTCAACGTTGGAACTGGTTGGCGCCATCGGGATTTTCACCGGCTCGCTGATAGTCAGCCGCCTTGGCGTGATCGGGTCGATGCGCACCGTTGGGGCCGGTCTTCTTCTGACCGGGGCGTTTTCAGTGGCCATCTTCATGAGTCACGACCTATGGATGATCGTGGCGGCCCTGTTCATTGCGTCGGTGGGCAACCCTGTTTACACGGTCGCGAATCAAACCGCCCTTATCGAGGCGGCGGATCCGTCCAATCGTGGCACCGTGATGGCGACTCGATTCGGACTGGCCCAAACGGCCGGCATCATCGGCCTGGTCTGGTGATTCTGGCCCTGTATGCGATTGCTGCTGGGCGCAGCACTACGAACCCTCTCCATGGCGCCGCCTACGAAGAAGCGGCCCTCCAACAGGCCAAGACCTAATCGGGCGCCGGTCCCGGTTTGGGTCGTCATACTGCCCGTGATTGCGTAACGTGCGACCCAGCCCGCACCCGGGAGCGCCCCACGAGAGAGAACTCGAGAGCCCGGCCCCAGTCAGCGGGGTGACGGTATCGACCTGGTATCTCGATCCGAAACGGCGCCGTCGCTACCTGCAGATTGCGTTTGGATTCGCCGCCTTGATCGTGGCCATCATCGTGCTGTTTCTGCTTCGTGACTTTCTGGGCGCGTTCGTGCTCGGAGGGGCGATCGCCTTCTTGATCCAGCCGCCTGTCGCGCGCCTCCATGCATTTGGCATTCCGCGCGTGGTCGCGATCTTGCTTGTGTTCATCGCAATCCTCGCGGTGTTGGCCGGCCTTGTGCTTTTGATCGTTCCCCTCGCCGTCAGCGAGGTCGGCCAGCTGCAGACCCAGGCGCCCAGCCTGGCCGCTGCCGCGCAGAACCGTCTCAGCGGGCTGCAGCCGATCCGGGTGTTCGGGATCGATGTCGATCTCAAGGGCGTGACCGAGACGATCAACTCGCACTTGCGCGAGTACGTCCTCGGCCAGTTTGGCAACGCAGTGTCCCTTGGCCTCACGGCGCTGACAACCGCTCTCCAGCTTCTGTTGATGTTCATCGTCGCCTTCCTGCTCGCGATCGAAGCGCCGGCGGTGCGGCGGGATCTCCGCCGTTTTGTGCCCAATGACTACCGCACCGACTTCGACCAGATCTGGCGCCGGGTCCGCAAGATGCTCTACGCGTACGTGCGCGGGCAGCTCATCATCGCTGGGCTAATCGGCATCACGTCCGGAATCGTCTGCGCGCTGTTGCGTCTACCGGACCCGGTTGCGCTTGGCCTCATCGCAGGAGTGACCGCATTCATTCCGTACCTGGGCCCGTTCGTAGGAGCGGTGCCGGCGATCCTGGTCGGACTTTCTCAAAGCCCCGGCCAGGCGGTGCTGGTCGCGATCGCGTATGTGGTCATTCCAAACATCTATCTGAACTTTGTCTATCCGAAAGTGATGGGAGATGCGGTTCGCCTGCCGCCGATTCTGGTCATCGTCGCCCTGATTGCCGGCTTCAGCTGGGGCGGAATTCTTGGCATGTTCGTCGCGGTTCCCATCGCTGCGACGCTGCGCATCCTGTTCGATCACTTCTATCCGCGCCTCTACGAGAGGCCGGCTTGAGGATCGCGATTCTCTCCGACATTCATGCCAACTGGCAAGCGCTCGAGGCCGTTCTGCGCGACTGTCCGCCGGTCGACGAGACCCTGTGCCTGGGTGACGTGGTCGGCTATGGCGGCGACCCCAAGCGTTGTGTCGATGAGGTCTTGAAACGCAACTGGAGGACCCTCGTGGGCAATCACGACCGCGCCTGCACCGACCCCGAAATCCTGGAATGGTTCAACGACGACGCTGCTTCGGTCGTTCGTTGGACAATTGAAGTGATAGGAGAGGAGCGGCTGGAGTGGTTGCGGGGGTTGCCGGACAGCCATATCGAGCACGAGGTGCTGCTCGTCCATGCCAGTCCGCGCGATCACATTTATGAGTACGTTCTGGATACCGCGGTCGCGCACGCCAACCTTGAGCTTTTGGACGGTGGCGTCTGCTTTCACGGCCACACCCATGTGCCGGGAATCTTTGGCATGGCCAATGGAACGGTGACGCATGAATATCGCGTCGACAAATTCCGACTCACAGGACCGGCGCTCGTGAACCCTGGCAGCGTGGGACAGCCGCGCGATGGCTTGCCGACCGCGAGTTACGGTGTCTGGGACGTCGATGCGACAACCTTCGAGTTCCGTCGCGTGCGCTACGACATCAAAGGCGCACAGCGCGCCATTCGAAAGGCCAAACTCCCAGAGCGCTTCGCCCTTCGCCTCGAAAGCGGTCGATGAATCCCCGGCTGGCCATGCGCCTGGTGCGGCTTGGCTATGCGGGGGCGGCCGGAGCCGGGATTGGCTCGTTCGCGTTCTGGACTATCTACTGGTTCAGCTTCGTCCGGGGCAGCCTGCGCGGTCCGGACTTCTTCAATTTCTATGGCGCGGCCAAGCTATACGTCACGAGTGGCGGCTCGGCCGTCTACGACCTGGCGATGCAGCGCCAGGTCGAGCTGCAGATCACCGGCCAGGATCCATCTCGTTTCATCCTGCTGCCGTACTTCCACCCGCCCTACTACACGCTGCTGATCGCACCGCTGGCGTTCTTGGACTATCGCCATGCCTACTACGTGATGGCGGCGGTCGATGTCGCGCTGGTCGTGGCGCTGATCGCAATTTTGGTGAAGACCAGCCTACGGGTGCATGGCCGGGGCTGGTTGGTTGCTTCGGCGATGATCGGGGGCTTCTTTCCCCTCTTCGTGACGGTGCTGCAGGGGCAGTACGATCTAGTCGTCCTCGTGCCGCTGGCAGGCGCCTACGCATCTTGGGCCCGCGGCCGCTATGCCATGGCAGGCGCGTTGAGCGCGCTCGCGCTTGCCAAACCGCAACTCCTGCTGCTGATTCCGATCCTCTTCATCGCCCGGCGCGCGTGGGGTGCCCTGGCCGCTTTCGCGGCCGTGGTTCTCGCGCTCGGAGTCGTCTCAGTTGTCGGGTTGGGTTTCGGATCCGTCATGACCTACCTGACAACCGTCGGATCCTGGGCCGTTACCGGCCAAATCCCGACCACGGGCCTGGTCTATACCGACCCCGCCGTCTACTCCTTCCGCGCCCTCCTGGAAGGCATCCCTGGCGCGGGCCAGGTGGTGGCGCCGGCGATCCTTCTCCTCCTGCTGGCGCTGGCTGCGCTGTCCCTCAGCTGGAGGCCTGACAGGCCTCGTCTGGATTTCGCGCTAGCGATTGCAGTCTCGCTCGTCCTCAGCCCGCACCAGAACATTCACGACCTTGCACTGCTGGTCATCCCAGGATTCGCGTTGGCCGACCTGGCTTTGGCCGGGCAACTGCGCTGGCCGCATGTTGCGGTGGCGGTGCTCTTTTTTGCCTATGCGGCGATCGACTTGACGTTGACGATCAACTTCTGGTCGGCTGCTGTCGGTGCCTTTGCCGTCGCCGGCTACCTGACGGTCGAGAGAATGGCGGTGCGACCGGATCCCATCCCGCTCGGCGAGCTTCATTGGAGCGGGCCGCGGCCGAGGCGGGTCATCGTGCTTCCGGCTTATCGGGCGGCCAAGACCCTGGTCGAGGTCGTCGGTGACATTCCGCAGGGACACGCCGACCGGATTCTTCTCGTCGATGACGCCAGCGCGGATGCCACTGTGAGCGTCGCCACCGCCCTGCGGCTCGATGTGATCCGGCATCGCCGCAACCTGGGCTACGGTGGAAACCAGAAGACCTGTTACCGGCAGGCGCTGGCGATGGGCGCCGATGTCGTCGTCATGCTGCACCCGGATGGCCAGTACGACCCGGCCATCATCCCCAACCTGTGCCGCGTGATCGAGAGTGGTGAGGCCGACATCGTGCTTGGCTCGCGCTGGCTGGGTCTGGATCCCGCCAAGGCGGGCATGCCGTGGTGGAAGAGGCTGGGCAACCGTTTCCTGACTGCATCAGAGAACCGGGTTCTAGGCCTGAAACTCTCCGAATATCACACCGGCTACCGGGCGTATTCGCGCCGGTTCCTGGAGGCGATTCCCTTCCTTGAGAACAGCAACGACTTCGTCTTCGATACCCAGGTGCTGATCCAGGCGGCCACTTTCGGCTTCAAGATCGGAGAGGTGCCGGCGATTGGTCGTTACCACGAAGATGCGAGCTCGGTCAGCTTCAAGACCTCCACGGTCTACGGTCTGGAGACGCTCGGTGCGTTGATGCGGTACGTCCTCCATCGTGCAGGCTTCCCGTGCCGTTGGCTGACCCCGGCGTCAGATGCCGCCGAAAAGGCGCGTGCGATAAGCAAGGTAGCCCACGACAGCCAGGTTTAGAAGCAGCGCTCCGAACTTGAACAGGGTTGGATGCGTCACGACCTCATAAGCCTCGTAGGGAAT